>NZ_JBNHHB010000059.1:0-30910 GCF_059091905.1 Arthrobacter sp. Dra40 | reverse complement strand
GCACTGAGCTAGGAAACGCCGGCCTCCGTCTAGCCAAGCAACCCAGCTACGCCCACATTTCCGGCGTCTGGTTCCAGCCCGGTTCGGACTATGGAGCGCGGTAGGGCAAACTTGTAGGCGATGAGCATGATGACCCTTCCCTCCCTGTCAGCCCACCTCCCCACACAAACGTCTGGCGATTCCAGTGCCCTCACTGGTGTGGCCGACTGGGCTGTCGGTTTGATGGAAACCATCGGTGCCCCTGGCGCCGGACTGGCCATCGCGCTGGAGAACCTCTTCCCGCCGCTGCCAAGTGAAGTGGTGCTTCCGCTGGCTGGCTTCACGGCGAGCCGCGGCAGTTTCAGCCTCATCGAGGCACTGATCTGGACGACGCTGGGCTCGGTCTTCGGCGCTTGGGCGCTGTACGGACTGGGTGCCTGGCTGGGCCGGGGGCGAATGCGTGCCATCGCCGCAAAGCTGCCGCTGGTCGATCTGGAGGACGTGGACAAGGTCGAGGCCTGGTTCAACCGACATGGCTACAAGGCTGTGTTCTTCGGGCGGATGATCCCCATTTTCCGAAGCCTGATCTCCATCCCCGCTGGCATCGAACGCATGCCTGTTGCCAAGTTCCTGCTGCTGACCAGTGCCGGCAGCCTGATCTGGAACTCCATCTTTGTGTTCGCTGGCTTCTATCTAGGGGAAAACTGGCACATCGTGGAACAGTACGCGGGCATCTTCCAGAAGATCGTCATCGTCGTCGTCGTTCTCTCGGTGCTCTACTGGGTCACCACCAGGATCCGTAAGATCCGGAACCGCCGGAGCTAGTGCCCGTCCGCTGGACGGGCTGTCCCGGCGTTACCGGGACGGCTCCGGAACCGTCCTGCGGCGCTGCGGCTGAGTTTGATGCACCTTTCCGAACTGAACGGAGCGGCTTTCGCCTGCCGTCGCTGCGCGTAGCGTAGCTTCCACACACCGCATTCCAGACTTTCCGCCGCTTGGCCCCCGCCGTGGTCCGGGCCTTCCCCGCATCGCCGCGCCGAGCGCTGCTGCGTCTCGTCCTCGCGCGTCTCCGGCGCTTACCGGCCCCGCCGACGCGGTCGCTCTCAAACCGACGCGCAATCCCAGTCCCGCAATCAGCACCCCCTCCTTGACATGCGTCTTCAAGGTTGTATGGTTAGTTACACCAGTAACTAACCCCTTCACCGAATAACCGGTGATGGGTTCCATGGAAGGAGCGGCTGTGATCGACGATTCAAGGCCGATCTTCCTGCAGATTGCGGAGCTCATCGAGAACGACATCGTGGACGGGGCGCTGGCCGAAGAGGGACAAGTGCCGTCCACGAACGAGTTCGCCGCTTTCTACCGGATCAATCCCGCCACCGCAGCGAAAGGCGTGAACCGCTTGGTGGACGACGGGATTTTGTACAAAAAGAGGGGGATCGGCATGTTCGTGGCAGCCGGCGCCCGTTCCCGGTTAATAGCTCAAAGGCGCGACGACTTCTTCAGGGAGTACGTCCAGCCGATGACCCGGGAGGCACGAAAACTGGGCATCAGCACCGAACAGCTGACCGAAATGCTCCACCGCACCGAGTCCACCAGCGACATGACAGAGGGAAGCGTGTCCCGATGAACAACCCGACCACACCCGCCGCCATAGAACTGCGGCAGGTGACCAAGACCTACCGTGATGCCACGGCGCTCGACAACGTCAGCCTTCGCTTGGAAGGCAACCGGATCTACGGCCTGCTGGGCCGAAACGGCGCAGGCAAGACCACCCTGATGTCGGTGCTCACCGGCCAGGGCTTCCAGAGCAGCGGTGAAGCGCTGGTCTTCGGCCAGCACCCGTATGAGAACGACGGCGTGCTGTCCCGGATCTGCTTCATCCGTGAATCGCAGAAGTACCCGGAGGACTTCAGCGCGCAGCGGGCTTTCAAGTCCGCATCCTTGTTTTTCAAGCACTGGGACCAGGCTTTCGCGGACCAGTTGGTCGAGGAATTCCAGCTGCCGCTCAAACGCCGGATCAAGAAGCTCTCCCGTGGCCAACTCTCCGCCGTCGGCGTGATCATTGGGCTGGCGTCCCGCGCGGAAATCACATTCTTCGACGAACCGTATCTGGGGCTGGACGCCCTGGCCCGGCAGATCTTCTACGACCGGCTGGTCGAGGACTTTGCCGCGCACCCGCGGACCATCATCCTCTCCTCGCACTTGATCGATGAAGTGGCGAACTTGCTGGAGCACGTGGTCCTGATCGACCGCGGCCGGATCATCATGGATGACGACGCCGAGGCCATCCGCGGCACGGCCGTCACCGTTGCGGGCAACGCCTCTGCCGTCCAGTCATTCGCGGCCGGCCGCGAGGTGCTGCATCGCGAGTCGTTGGGCTCGCTGGCTTCGTGGACCGTCGAAGGCCGGATGACGAATGCCGAGCGTGCCGAGGCAGCCGAACTTGGTCTGGAGCTGGCACCGGTGTCGCTCCAGCAGTTGGTGGTGCGCAAGACCATGGCAGCAACCGATGCTGTCGTCGATACCGACTCCGAACTGGAGGTCCTGAAATGAACCGCGTCATCAACGTTGCGCGCATGCAGCTGATCAACAAGTGGACCTTCCTGGGAATCCCCGCCATCATCATGGTGTCGGCCTTCCTGATAACCCTCGCCATCTGGGCGATGATCCCGGCCAGCGGCCAGACGTTCTACTCCGGCGCTTCGCAGGCGGTGATGTGGTACTTCTTCGCGCTAGGCATCCAGTCGCTAACCCTCACGTTCCCGTTCTCGCAGGCCATGAGCGTGAGCCGGAGGACCTTCTACATCGGCACCGTGGGACTGTTCGCCACCGTGGCGCTGGCCATCAGTGTGCTCTACTACCTGTTGGGCCTGGTGGAAGTTGCCACCAACGGTTGGGGGTTCAACGGACAGCTGTATGCCCTGGACTGGATCGCCAATGAGCACGCTGTGGTACAGATCCTGTTCTACTTCATCGCCATGGTTGCGCTGTTCATGATCGGTTTCTGGTTTGCCACCGTCTACAAGCGCTGGCAGGCCACCGGGATGTTGATCACATGGATCGCGATCGCTGTGGTCCTGATCGGCCTGCTGGGCCTGACTACCTGGCAGGGCTGGTGGCCAACGGTGGGGCAGTGGTTCGTGACCCAGACACCGATGAGTGTCTCCGGCTGGGTGGCGCTGTTCTGCGCGGTTCTCGCTGGCGGGTCCTACCTGACCCTGCGCCGCGCGACCCCCTGACCCAAGCCCTGATCAACGCTCAAATCCTCAGCGCCACGGCGGCTCCCGCAAAACAAGCGGGGGCCGCCGTGTCACGTGTTGCCGGACCGGGACTGTCCTGGCCATCAATTAGGGTTGAGCCGTGGCAATTGACTTCACGGCGATCGATTTCGAGACGGCAAACGGATTTAGGGGCTCGCCATGCTCCGTCGGCTTGAGCAAGGTCCGCGACGGCCACATCGTCGAAGAGGCGTCGTGGCTGATGCGCCCGCCGGAAGGCTTCGACCACTTCGATCCGCGCAATGTCCAGATCCACGGCATTACCGCCGGCATGGTTGCGGCAAAGCCCCGCTTCGGTGAACTATTCGCGGACATGGCAGATTTTATTGGCACCGACGTGCTGGTCGCCCACAACGCCGCCTTCGACATGGGTGTCATCCGGTCGGCGCTGGAGGTCTCTGAACTCTCCGGCCCGGCGTACGACTACGCCTGCACGGTCATCCTGTCGCGACGGAGCTATTCGCTGGTGTCCTATTCGCTCCCGTTCGTGGCCGAAGCCGCCGGCGTGCCGTTGCTGAACCACCACGACGCCGTGGCGGACGCACGGGCCTGCGCCGGCATCATGATCGACATTGCCAGCCGGAATTCGGCCGCAAGCATTCCGGACCTGCTGACGGCGATGCAGATGCGCACCACACGCCTCGAGGCCTACATCCACGGAACAGCAGCTGTCTCGAAGCCCACGCGGACGGCGCTGGAACGTCAGGAGCTGGGGTCTGCCGGGGGCGCGGCACCGTTTTCCGCCTGGACGTACTGGCCGGACGAGGGCAGCAATCCCGAGCCGAACGAGGACGCCGACGACTCCCACCCGCTCTACGGCCAGACCGTGGTCTTCACCGGTAATCTGGGCCTCTCCCGCCAAGAGGCCAAGAACCGCGCGGCGGAACTGGGCGCGCGACCGGCCAGCAACGTGACCCGTAAAACCACGGTGCTGGTGGTCGGCGACGGCTTCGTCGCCTCCGATCTCAAAAGCGGCCGGGTGACGGCTAAGGCACACAAGGTGCTGCAGCTGCATGGCAAGGGCCAGCAGATCGAGGTGCTGTCCGAGGGCGAGTTCCTGCAGATGATCGGCGGACGCTGGCCCGCGCACAGCGCCTGACTGGTAGCGCCCGGCGTCAGAGCCGCAGGCGGACCCCGGTGAGCTCTTCGGACAGGTCGATCAGCCGGGAGGCGGCGTTGCGCTCGCGGGCATATCGCTTCGGCGCGACGACGGCCGGGCTCCCGGTCAGCTGGAAGCGTCCGTCCGGCCCCCAATAGTCACCGTTGCGGACGCCGTCGCCGGCCGTCGCCTGTACCAGCGGCCACGCCCCAGCATCCTTGCCCTGCGCCGTGAGGCCGAAAAGGAGCCGCTGCCAGCCGGTGGCCGGTTGTGAGAGTTGAAGGCCGGGCCGGTCGGGCGTGAAGTACTTCCGGGCGTACCCGGGATGCGCCACCACGGACGAGGCAGGCGAGCCTGCCGCTTCCAGCAGGTGGGCCAGTTCAAACCCGAAACTCATCACCGCGAGCTTGGACAAGGCGTAGGACCGGTAGCTGGAGTACTTCGCCGGCACCGCTGCCCGGCGATAGTCCGGGCGGACCCAGCGGTGGCTGATGCTGCCCACGTGCACCACGCGGCTGTGGCTGCGGGCCAGGGCGGGCATCAGCCTGGCGATCAGCGCGAAGTGGCCCAGATGGTTGGTGCCAAACTGCAGCTCGAAGCCGTCCGCGGTGAATTGCAGCTCCTGGGAGCCGATGACCCCGGCGTTGGCCAGCAGGGCATCGATCCGTCCGAGGCCGGACAGTTCCTCGGCGGCTTGCCGGACGGAGTCCAGGTTGGCTAGGTCGAGCTGCTGGAAGCGCACGTCTGCCCCGGGCAGCGTACTCCGGACCGCTTCCAGGGCAGCGCGGCCGCGGGCCTCGTTGCGTGCGGCCATCACCACCGTCGCTCCGGCCGCGGCCAGCTGCTCGCTGGCGAAGTAGCCAAGGCCGGCACTGGCGCCGGTCACGATGACCGTCTTGCCGTCCTGGCGGTTCAGGGCGGGCGGCTGGTTGGCGTGGCGCATGCCTTAGCCCTGCGTCTGGGCCAGGAAGCGTTCGGCCATGCCGAGGATGACTTCCGGTCCCTCCAGGGCGGCCAGCCATTCGGCGGGCAGCGCGGCTTCGCCGTACTGGGCGCCCAAAAGGTTGCCGGCCAGACTGCCGGTCGCGTCGCTGTCGCCGTCGTGATTGATCGCCGCGGCGACTCCCCTGCGGAAGTGTTGCTCCGGCGTCGTACTGTCCGCAGTAGCCAGCACCGCGTACAGGGCGATGGATAGCGCTTCCTCGGCCGCCCGGCCCGTGCCGAGTGCCGCGGTCAGGTCGGCAGGTGCCACCGGACCGTGGGCGGAAAGCTCGACGGCGGCCCGCAGGCGCCCGGCCAGTTCGGCGGCTTTGGCATCCTGCTCGGTGCGGGCCAGCATGGCCACGGCGGCACTCTGCAGCGTGGCTTGTTCATGCACCAGCAGCCGGATCAACGTCGCCAAGGTGGCCGCGCTGCGGTGTGCTGCCGGATGGCCGTGGGTGAGCGCAGAGCCATCGGTGGCCAGCCGCTGGACGGTCTGGTCGTCGACGAACGGCAGCAGTCCGAAGGGGGCGGAGCGCGTCAGCGTGCTGCCATCCAGCGCGTCCGGGTTGACCGGACGGGCCCGGGTTCCCATCTCGCCGGTGCCCAGTCCGGACAGGCAGGCCTCGGCGGGAGCGCGCCGCGCGTGCAGGACGGACTGGCCGTCGATCCAGCGCGGCAGCGGCGCCGGTGCGTTGTCCGGAAAACGGCCTTCCTGCGTGGCATACCAGCGGAGGTAGGCGAGCCAGAGGCATGCGGCTTCGTCCGCGGCGGTGCCGGCGTTGGCCCACTCCAAGGCCTCGGTCAACCCGTCGAGGGTGTACAGCGTCAGTTGCGTGTCATCGGTGAAATGCCCCGGCTCCGGAAGCTGCGAGAAATCCCGCAGCCCGTCGGCCCCGAAGCGTCCGGCGATCACGTCGAAGGGGTCCAATTCAACGGCTGCTCCCAGTTGGTCTCCCAGCGCGCCGCCGAGCAGACAGCCGCGCACCCGCGAGGCATAGTCCGGGACTTCGTGGGCGGTGGGGTCGTCGGGCCGGGAACCGGGAAGCGGGGCATCGGTGATCACGACTACCAGCTTAGGCGTGCACGCGGAGATTTCGCCCGCTGCGCTTCCCCGGAAGCGTTCAGGTTTTTCCCAGAAGCCGGTGACAGAGTGGAGTAGTTTTGAGTCAATCGCCGGCGCCCCGCCGGCCCGGCAGAAGGACAGTATCCATGGCAGCAGCCCACCCGGCGGCATCGGCCCCAGCCGTCCCCGCCGCCCCACCCCGGCTCGGCGAAGGACGCAGCTACTCGGCCCGGATCGGTGCCGAGTTGGCAGGTTCGTTCTTGCTGTTTTTCGGTGCGCTGGGGATCGGCATGTTCAATCCGCAGGGGTCTTTCGGTGTTCCCTTCGGCTTCGGGCTGGCGGTCATTGCCGGCATGCTCGCCTTCGGCTACATCTCCGGCGGCCACTTCAACCCGGCCATCACGCTGGGCAGCGCGCTCGCGGGCCGCACCTCCTGGAAGTCGGTTCTGCCCTATGTCCTGGCGCAGTTGGTCGGCATGTCGCTGGCCGCCGTCGTGCTGTGGGTGATTATTGGCAGCCATCCGGCCGGCGCGCAGTCGGCCAGCGTGTTCGCTTCCATCGCCAACGGCTACGCCAGCGGTGATGAGTTGGGCTTCTCAATGGCCGGCGTGTTCCTGGCCGAAACCATCGCGACCGGCCTGCTGGTCGCCGTCTACCTGGGCGCGACCGCATCCCGCGACCGGCTGCGCAGCGCCCCCTATGCCGTCGGGCTTGCCTTCGCCGTGCTCACCGCGGTGATGCTGCCCGTCTCCAATGCCGGCATGAACCCGGCCCGTTCCACCGCCGCGGTGTACTTCGCCGGTGGAAGCGCGGTGGGTGAACTGTGGCTGTTCTGGGTGGCTCCGCTGCTCGGTGCCGTGATCGCCGGGCTGCTGTACCGCAGTGCCGAGCCGGCGCCGGGATCGCGGAGGAAAACGGACGACGGCGGTGCACCGGTTGTGTCTGCCGCCGCACCGGTGGAGGGTGCGACCGCCGGAACCGCGGCCGGCAGGAGTAATGTTCCCGACGTCGCTGTGGAGGACCAGCCGGACGATCCGGCGCCTGCGGACGACCGGGGCGCGGCCGAAGCCCGCGATTTCTTCGACCGCAAGCCGAACCGGCCCCGCCCGGACACCGAATAACCCAAGGCTGCAATCACCACGGCACGTCCCGATTCCGGCGCGTGCCGTTGCGCCTGTCCGAAACTGTCCTGACCGACGGTTAGTTTTGAAGCATGAGGTTATTGCACACGTCGGACTGGCATCTGGGCCGCTCATTCCACGGCGTCGGGATGCTGGAGGCGCAGCGCGCATTCGTCGACCAGCTCCTGGAAACCGTGCGGGACCACGGCATCGATGCAGTGCTGATCGCCGGTGATGTGTACGACCGCGCTCTGCCCGGCGTGGATGTGGTCAACCTCTTTTCCGAAGCACTGTCGCGCATCCGTGCCGCCGGAGCGACCGTCATCATGACCAGCGGCAACCACGATTCGGCCACCCGGTTGGGTTTTGGATCCGGCATCCTGGCGCACGGCGGCGTCCATGTCCGCACCCGGCTGGACCACCTCGCAGATCCGGTGGAACTGGACCTTGGCGGGGCCACCTTGGCCGTGTACGGAATTCCGTATCTCGAACCGCGGATGTGCGCGGACGAGCTTGGGGCTGCGGCTCCCAGCCATACCGCGGTGACACGGTCGGCACTGGACCGCATCCATGCGGACCTGGCCCAGCGGAGGGCCGGCGGGCCCGTCCACTCCCTGGTCATGGCGCACACGTTCGCCAGCGGCGGTATCAGCTCGGACAGCGAGCGGGACCTGAGCATCGGGGGAGTGGGAGCGGTTCCGCTGGACCTGTTCGACGGTCTTGACTATGTGGCGCTGGGACACCTGCACGGACGGCAGAAGCTGAGCGAAACCGTGCGCTATTCGGGCTCGCCCCTGCCGTATTCCTTCTCCGAGGCCGGGCATGAAAAGGGCGGCATCATTCTCGAGTTCACGGCGGACGGGCTCAGCTCCGTTGAAAACGTTTCCTGGCCCGCCCGGCGCAAGCTGGCGGTGCTCAAGGGGAGCATGCAGGACCTGCTGGAATCCGCAGACCACGCCTGGGCCCGGGATGCCTATTGCCAGATCACCATCACGGACGACGAACGGCCGCTGAAGGCCATGGAACGACTCCGCGAACGTTTCCCGGACACCTTGGTGCTGAGCTTTGAACCAGCCTCCGGACCGCGGCGGGACACCATGAGCTACAGCCAGCGCATCGCGAAGGCCCAAGACGACCTGCAGGTCTGCTGCGGATTTTTGGACCACGTACGCTCCCGGCCGGCCGACGAAGCCGAACGGGCCCTGCTGGCGGACGCCCTGCAGGCCGTGCAGGCGGCGGAGGTATCGGCATGAGGATCCACCGGCTGGAAATACAAGCCTTCGGGCCCTTCGCGGCCCGGGAAACCATCGACTTCGACGAGCTCGGCTCGCAGGGGCTGTTCCTGCTCAACGGCCCGACCGGTGCCGGCAAGACCAGCATCCTGGACGCCATCTGTTTTGCACTGTATGGATCCGTTCCCGGCGCGCGCCAGCAGGGCAAGCGGCTGCGCAGCGATCACGCCGAACCGGAGACGGAGCCCGAAGTCGTCTGCGAATTCTCGGCGCGCGGCCGCCGCTTCGAAGTGACCCGCAACCCGCAATGGGAACGTCCATCGTCCCGGGCAAGGTCCGGGTCGGTGACGGAGCAGGCGCACACCCTGCTGCGCGAAAAGGTGAACGGCGCGTGGGTCCAGAAAAGCGGCCGCAACGACGAGGCCGCCGCCGAACTGCTGACCGTCCTGGGCATGAGCCTGGAACAGTTCACCAAGGTCGTGCTGCTGCCGCAGGGCGACTTTGCCGCGTTCCTGCGGGCTGACGCCAAAGAGCGCCGGCCGCTGCTGCAGCGACTGTTCGCAACCGACCGCTACGAGGCGGTGGAGCAAACGCTGGCGGACGAGGCGGCCAAGGCGCGTTCGGCCTATCAGGCCGCCGTCGCGGGAGCGCATCAACTCTTGGAACGGGCAACGGAGGAAGCGGCTCGGCACCTGGCTGCCGAGGACATGCCGAACCAGCCGCTGGCTGCTGCGGACCTGATCGCCGCCTTCGAGTCGTCGGTCGCCTCCGCTGCCGCCTCGGTCCAAGACGCGGCCGCCCGCGGACAGGAAGAACTGGGCCGGCTGCGGGACACCATCGGCAGGCGCGAGCTGGCGCTGGCCGACCACGCGGCCCTGATGGAACTGGAGAAACTCTCCGTCGAGCACCGCCAAGCCGCAGACGGCCATGCCGCATTGACCGAAACGCTGGCCGCGCACCGCTCGGCGGAACTGTTAGCATCGCCGATCCGCCATCGCGACCAGGCCGCGCTCGCCATGGAACGCGCCGCCAAGGAATTCCTGGACCGGATCGACGCGGCGGAGACCCATCCGCTCTATCCGGCGTTCGTCTCCAGCCGCCCGGAACCCGACCATGCCGGACAGGCGCTGCTGGACGAAGCGGCGGACCGGCTCGCTGCCGAGCTTGGGCGAATCCGGGCTCTGCTGCCCGAAGAGCAGCGGCTGCAATCGTCCCGTTCCGACGTGGGGCGGTTCGAGCGTCGCGCGGAGCAGTTGGCGCAGAACCTGGCTACCGCCGCCGCTGACCGCGAACAGCTCGCCGCAACCGGCCGCAGCCTGCAGGAGCAACTGGCCGCACTGGCGGAGACCCCGGACGTCGGCCTGCTCACCGAGCGCCTGGAACAAGCCCAGCGCGTCCGGGAAGCGGTGGCCGACCATGCCGCCTGTCGGACCAAGACCGAAGCGGCGCGCGCCCGCCGCGACGCAGCACACACCCGGCAACTCGAGCGCAAGGAGGCCTGGTTGTCCCTGCTCGAACAGCGCTTGGACCAGGCCGCGGCCGAGCTCGCGGCCACCCTTGCCGAGGGAGAATCCTGCCCGGTGTGCGGCGGGACGGAGCACCCGCAGC
The DNA here is from genome assembly GCF_059091905.1 of Arthrobacter sp. Dra40. Lineage (NCBI taxonomy): Bacteria > Bacillati > Actinomycetota > Actinomycetes > Micrococcales > Micrococcaceae > Arthrobacter > Arthrobacter sp. Dra40. The sequence continues at coordinate 20,543 of NZ_JBNHHB010000059.1, read as the reverse complement.
CAGCAGTGGCAGCCTCCGGCCGACTGGTCACCCGCGAGCAGGAAGCCGCGGCGCGGGATGAATACGCGGCCGGGGAAGCCCTGTACACCGAGGCACGCGATGCCTGCGCGAACCTGGAACAGGAGCTTTCCGCCCTGGCTTCCCGCGGCGGGGCGACCGATCCCACCGAAGCCGCCGCGGCCGTGGCCACCGCCCAAGCCAGCCTGGACCACGCCGTAGCTGTGCGGGACCGGCGACGCGAGTTGCAGGAGCGTTCGGCCGCCGCGACGCAGCAGCTCGATGAGATCGGGCAGCAGCTCTCGGCCTTGGCCGTGGCCAAGGCCAGCGCGGATTCCGAACTCATAGCCGGCAGGGAGCGCACGGAGGAACTGGAACGGAAGCTGCGCGAGGCGCTGCCCGACGGGGGCAGCCTGCACGATCATGCGGCGTCCTTGTCCCGCCTGGACCAGCTGCTGGCTGATGCCTTACGGATCCTCGGGGAGCACCGCCATTGCGGCAACGCTTTGGATCAGGCGGAAGGCGACCTCGCCTCGGCGATCGACCAATCCAACTTCGCGACTGAAGAAGAAATCCGGGTGTCGCTGCTGGCGCCGGCACAGCTGCAGGAACTGGAGCGGCGCCACACCGGCTACATCGAAGCCGGCCAGCGGCTGGTGGTGCTGGAGTCGTCCGAACCCGTTATCCGCGCACGCACCGCGCTTGAGAAGGGAGAAACACTGCCGCAGACCGGGGAATTGGACGCGGCACGCGATCAAGCCGAAGTCCTGGACCGCAAGGTTCGGGAGCACCAGGTGCGGCACGGCGTGCTGGCCGCGTCGCAGGAACAGCTGGCGGCGTACCGCCGCCGTTTCGAGGAGGAACAAATCCGCCTGGCACCGATTGCCGCCCGGCACGAGCTGCTGCAGTCGGTGGCGGACACGGTCAGGGGATTGGGCGAGAACGAGCGAAAAATGACGCTGACCACTTATGTCCTCGCCGCCCGGCTGGAACAGATCGCAGCCGCGGCTTCCGAACGTCTGATCGCGATGACCGACGGCCGGTACACCCTGGTCCACGACGACTCCAAATCCGGCAACAAGAAGTCCGGCCTTGGCCTGCACGTCAGCGACGAATGGACCGGGCAGCGGCGCGACACCGCGACACTCTCCGGCGGCGAGTCCTTCATGGCCTCGCTCGCGCTGGCCCTGGGACTGGCCGACGTCGTCCAGGCCGAAGCCGGCGGTATCGACATTGAAACGCTCTTCGTCGACGAGGGGTTCGGCAGCCTGGACGAGCAGGCCCTCGAACAGGTCATGGATGCCTTGGAGGGACTGCGCGACGGCGGCCGGGTGATTGGCCTCGTCAGCCATGTGGCAGAAATGAAGCAGCGGATCGGCGCTCAACTTCAAGTCACGAAGGGACGCCACGGCTCGTCCGTTCGCACGGTACTCACGGGCGTCGCGTGACCACCGGTATGATAGTTGCGTTATCCGGGTTGTGCGCATCGGGAGGCGGGACGATGCGCGGTTCGAACCAACGGAAAAACCTATGACATCTCCTGATTCAGACGCGCCCGCACGGCAACACGACGCGACCGTCGCTCCCGCCGCTGGGCGCAAGCGACGCAATCCCTTCGGCCGCTACGCCCGGCTGGCCCGGCTGGCCGGAACTTCCTTCCTGGCCATCGGATTCCTGGCCCGGCTGCCGCTGGCGATGCTGACGGTCGGGGCGCTGACCCTGGTCACCGTGACCACCGGGTCCTACGCCTCGGGTGGCTTCGCCGCCGGAGCGGTGGGCATCGGTTCAGCCGCTGGGGCGCCGTTGTTCGGCTACCTGGCGGACCGGGCCGGGCAACGGCCGGTGCTCCTGGTCGCCGCCGCGGCTCACACCTGCGCCATCGGCTTGCTGCTGACGTGCGTCTACATCGGCACCAGCGGGGCCGGAACCGCGGCCGTGCTCGCGGCGTCATTCCTCGTCGGGGCCACATGTCCGCAGGTCGGCTCGCTGGCGAGGGTGCGCTGGATGGCGATGACGCGCAGCGATAAGCCCGCGCTGGACACGGCGCTGTCCTACGAAAGCACTGCGGATGAACTGACGTTCGTGCTGGGGCCGGCACTGGTCGGGCTGTTGGCCGCGCTGATTGCGCCGTGGCTGCCCTTTGTGCTGGCCGCCGCCCTGACCGTCACCATGGTTACCGCTTTTGCCATCCACCCCACTTACCGCTCGGTAGTCCCGGTGACACCCGAACTGGTCAAGGCGCATCCGGAGGCGGCTGCGGCCGCCACCCCGGTGCGGATCAACTGGCCATTGGTCGCCATCCCGGTGCTGGGCATGGTGGCCATGGGCACGTTCTTCGGGGCGACCCAGAACGCACTCAGCGCCTTCGGCGGCACCTTCGGAGCGGCGGACGCGGCGGGCCTGCTGTACGCCCTGCTGGGCCTGACGTCGGCCTTCGGCGCCCTCTCCGTCGCCTATTGGCCGGCGCGGTGGGCGCATGCCTGGCGCTGGGTTGTCTGTGCCGCGCTCATGACGGCATTCTGCTTCTTGCTGCTGCTGCCGGCCGATGTGCTGCCGATGATTTTCGTGTTGCTGCTGGTCGGCGTGCCCGTTGGACCGACCATGGTCACCATCTACGGCATTGGCAGCGTGGTCGCTCCGGATGAGCGTCTTGGCACGGTCATGACGCTGCTGGCCAGCGGCGTTGTCCTGGGCTCTGCGCTGGGCTCGGCATTGGCCGGTGCACTGGCCGAAACCTCGGGGCATTCCGGTGCCTTCCTGGTCTCCATTGGCGCCGCGGGAATGCTTTTGGTGCTCGGCCTGGTTGCCGCCGCCGTCGTCAGTCGCAGGCGGCGCTAAGCCCGCTCAGCGCAGTTCTGACTCGATGGTGGCAGCGGAGCGCTTCAAGGCCGCCGCGATCTCCTGGTCGGGAGTATCGGTGCGGATGTAAACCACAGATATAGCCGCCGGTAGTTGTCCGGGAACGGAGACGGGCACCGCAACCGAGGAGACACCAGGGATGACCTCGTCGTGGCTGACGGCATAGCCGGTTTCCTTGGCCCGTTGGGCTTCGGGTCGGATCTGTTCTCCCGGTGCGTGCTGCTCCCACTGTTCCCGGGTCAGCGCCGACTGGATGGCGATTCCCGGCGCTCCGGCGGCGAAGGAATGACGCGTGCCCGGATGCTGGACCAGCGCCGTCGTGTGCCGCGGCTCCACGGTGACCAGCGTGACGCAGTCGTGCTGGTCCCAGACCGCGATAAAAGCGGTCATCATCAGGTCGTTAGCCAACGTGGTCAGCTCCGGCAGTGCCGCCGACTGCAGGTCACGCGACACACCGCGTGCCAGCGCGGCCAGCCCTGGCCCCGCCTGCACACGTCCGGCCGAATCCCGCATCAACAGCGAATGGTCTTCAAGAGTGCGCAGGATCCGGTAGGCGATCGAGCGGTGCACTTCCAAGGCTTCGGACAGTTCAGCGATGGTCATCGGCGACTGGGCTTCGGCCAGAATCTCCAGCGCTCTAATGCCGCGCGACAGAGTCTGCGAGTGCGCCGCGGAGGGCTTGGTGGGAGTCTGACTCATCGGACCATCCTAGGAAGAGAAATTGCGGGAGCGCGGTGTGTGGGGGACCTGGGCACAAACGCTGTGCCCCGCCTCACATCCTCCATTGTTCTATATCAGGACGAAGCGTCCAACTATAGAACGAGATCGCGCGTGGCGACTTGGTGGCGGCGGGGATCAATTCTGCCCGTCGCGCGGGGGAGGTGCCGTTACCCAATTGATATGACCGCACTACGTGTGCCCTATCACTCTCCGGTAATATGGCTCCAGTCACATTACCGACCGTTCGGTAATTACCGTTCTGTGAACACGGAGAAAAAATATGTCCACGTCAGAAGAGCTGGCAGGCAATATCAGCCCAGCCGCGCGCCACGAAGAGCGCAAGGTGCTCGCCGGCACCCTGGTTGGCACCACCATTGAGTGGTACGACTTCTTCATCTACGCCCAAGCCGCCGGCTTGGTGCTGGCCTCCCTGTACTTTGCCCCGTTGTCGCAGGAGAGTTCCGGCCTGGCGCAAATCGTCGCGTGGGCCTCGCTGGGCATCAGCTTCCTGTTCCGCCCGCTCGGCGCCATCGTCGCCGGGCACCTCGGTGACCGTCTTGGCCGGAAGATGATGCTGGTCTTCACGCTGGTGCTCATGGGCGCAGCCACCGCGCTGATCGGTGTGCTGCCGACCTACGCCCAGATCGGCATCTGGGCTCCCATCCTGCTGGTGTTCCTGCGCATCCTGCAAGGTTTCTCGGCCGGCGGGGAATGGGGCGGCGCTGCCCTGATGTCTGTCGAGCATGCCCCAGTGAACAAGCGGGGCTTCTTCGGTGCGTACCCCCAGATCGGTGTTCCGTGCGGCATGATCCTTGCCACTGGCGTGATGTGGCTGCTCAGTACGATGTTGACAGAGGAAGCTTTCATGAGCTGGGGCTGGCGCGTACCGTTCCTGTTCTCGATCGTGCTGATCGTCGTCGGCTACTTTATCCGCCGCTCGGTGGATGAGTCCCCGGTGTTCAAGGAGATGCAGGAGCGCAAGAAGGAATCGGCCGCTCCGCTGGGCCAGTTGTTCAAGCACAACTGGAAAGAAGTCATCCAGACCGCGCTCATCTTCATTGCCAACAACGCAGCCGGCTACCTGCTGATCGCATTCTTCGCTTCCTACGCCACCAAACCGGTGGCGGATGGCGGCCTGGGCATGGACCGTCCGTCCGTGCTGTTGGCAACCACTCTGGCGGCCTTCGGCTGGTTGATCTTCACCATGTACGGAGGCATCCTCTCCGACAAGATCGGCCGCATCCGGACTTTCCAGATTGGCTACGTCTGGGTCCTGCTGTGGCAGATCCCGATGTTCATGCTGATCGACACCGCGAGCATCGTGCTGATGGGCATCGCGATGTTCGTCCTGACCATCGGGCTGGGCCTGTCCTACGGTCCGCAGTCGGCTCTCTACGCCGAGATGTTCCCGGCCCACGTCCGCTATTCCGGCGTATCCATCGGCTACGCCATCGGCGCGATTCTTGGCGGCGCATTCGCCCCGTTGATCGCCGAAGTGCTGCTGGGCGCGACGGGAAGCACCATCTCCATTGGCATCTACATTATGGTGCTCTGCGTCATCTCGCTCGCGGCCGTCTCCTCGGTCAAGGAGACGAAGGGCAAGAACCTGCGGGTGGAGGTTGCGCATCAGGAGTACCTGCAGCAGCATCCTGAGGCACGCGACTCCCAGTAGGGATTACAAGGACTCAAGTGGACCGTCGTCGGTAATTACCGGCGGCGGTCCGCTGCTGTATTGGCTGCGGCCAGCCCGCTATCGGGGGAGCGCGGCCAGCACCTCGTCGTCGCTGACCTGGTTGAAGTGCCGGTATGCCTCGCCGACTGCCCGAAAGCCCCGCGGCTGGCGCAGGCAGAAGACTGCATCGGCCACTTTTTCAAGTTCTGCGCAGGTCTGCGGCGGCCCCACCGGGACGGCGACGACGATCTCGCGCGGCTTGCTTTGCCGGACAGCCTTAATGGCGGCCTTCATGGTGGCGCCGGTGGCCAGGCCGTCGTCGCAAAGAATGGCGGTGCGGCCGCCAACCTCTGTCGTCCTTCCGTGAAGATACGCTTCCTGGCGCCGCTGCAGTTCGGCACGTTCCGTGGCTTGGACGGCTTGGAGGCGCTGCTCGCTATAGTTGCGGCGGCGCAGTTCGGCCACGATGTGGTCCACCATCACGACGGCGGTGTGCCCGCCGTGCGCGGCCAAAGCGCCGAAGGCCACCTCCGGTTGGTCGGGAATCCCCAGCTTGCGGACAATGAGGGCATCGAGGTCGACGGCGAGTTCTTTCGCCAGAACAGCAGCCACGGGGACGCCGCCACGAGCCAGGCCAAGCACGGTGACGTCGTCGCGCCCGCGGTAATCGGCCAATTCGGCCGCCAATTGATGGGCCGCATCGGACCGATCGACAAAAGGGGACGACGTCCCGCTCAACAGTCCCACGGCCTCCAGTATCCTCTCCCGTGCGCCAATGGGCGAGGACTGCGGGACCCGGGGCGAGGGGGCTGTGCCGACTGGGCGAGGACTGCGTGAACGGGTGAGTGGCTGCGCCGACTGGGAGAGGGCAGTGTCAACCGGTGAGTGGCTGCGCCGCCGGCTTGGGCTGCGCGCATGGTGACCGCGTGGCGAAGGACCGGCCCCCCCTCGCGAACTCCGGACGGCATCATAGTGGTTGCGCCGGGGCAATCGTTTGAGGACGGGATGGGTAGTTCTCCCCATCGCGGCGGCGGGACCACCCGGATAAGCTCGTATCAACGGTCGGGCTCGGAACGGGGGCCCGCACCGCATCGGCCGGACTTGGGTCCGGGCGTGGAAGAGCCGGAGCCGCAGGATTCCCCCCAACGCCTGCTGCTCCGGCCCTTTCGTTTAACCCGTGGCCTAAGGCCCGGTTGGCGTCTTCAGTCGTCGTTGGCGCCGAATCCGTTGCACCGGTAGATCCCAGGAACGCTTGACCTTCAGGTAGAGACCAGTGCCAGTGCTGCTGGGCTCGAGTCGATGGAGAGTGCTCTGACGGGTTCACTTGTATCCGGCTTCCCTGGCGCCCGCGCAATGCGGCGAGGATCGTCCCGCAGTAAGCGAGGGGGAGTGCTAGACGGCATCAAGGGCTTTTGCCTGCGCGCCGCACCTTGACGTGGGTGGAGTGGACGGACAGATAACTTCCCTGAACGGGTGGATGCCCCTGACGCGCACTACGTGGCGTCAGGGGCATCCACCCGTTCGGATATCGAGAGACGGCGCTATTTCTTGAGCGCGTCCGCATCTTCGACGAGCAAATCGTCGAACTTCTCTAGATCTTCGCTGAGACCTGCGTACACTTCGGGCTTCTTAGACTTGAGGTAAGCGCCGTAGATGATGCCGCCGACGACAGCGAGCACTAATATCCACGGCAGCACGAGCACATAGGGTTCCTCGGAACCTGCCACGAGCGGGAACTGAACAATCGCCATGATGCTGAAGACCGCTAGTGCGATAAAGCCAATACCTGGTGCGACCAGGGTCGTCCAGAGTCTCGGGTCGCGCTTCTTGCGGAAGTAGACAACGACTGAAAGAGCGGCGATCGCCTGCACGATGATGATCGAGAGTGTCGCGAAGCCGAGACCCACCGGAACGAGTGTGAGGATCGACGGCAGATCCGGGAAAGCGATACGGAAGATCGCCGCGATGACCAAGGCAAAAATCAGGTTGGTCAGTAGCGCGCGCTGCGGCGCTCCCTTCGAGTTGGTCTTAGCCAGCCACTGCGGCAGCACACGTGCGCGACCGAGCGAGAAGAGGTAGCGTCCGGCCGAGTTATGGAATGCCAGCTGTGCGGCGAAGAGGCTGACCACGACGAGCACAAGGGCGATGACGACGAAAACTGGCCCAAGATGCTTGTCGATGAGCATCAGTGTGAGGTCGCCCGCCTCAAGATGCTCAATTGCCGTCGCCTGCGCAATGTCGGGACCGATCGAACTGACGATCGCCCACGCGGCAAACGCATGCATGAGACCGATGATGATGATGGCGGCGTAGGTCGCTTTGGGAATGGTCCTGTGGGGATCCTTCGCTTCCTCACCGAAGAGCGCCGTTGCCTCGAAGCCGATAAACGCGGTGGCCGCGAGCAGCAGGCCAATCCACAATGATCCGCCCATAACGCTTTCAGGCGTGAACACCGAAAAATCGAAGCCCTGCTGGAAGAGCACGGAGAAGCCGAACACGAAGACCATGATGATTTCGAGCACGAGCGCGACACCCAGAACGACGGCGCTCACATGAATACCCGAGATGGCGAGCAGGAAAACGAGTACGAAGAGCACCGAACCGGTCCAGAACCAATCGAGCGCGAACGCGTCACCGAAGAGTTCGGGCATGACGACCATGCCGGCGAAGAAGCCGATGGTTCCAAGGGCGCCGGCCACGAAGGCGTTGTAACCGATCGTGGCAATGATTCCAGTGATGAGGCCCGCAGTCTTGCCCAGGCCTTTCACCGCGATCGCGTAGAAGCCACCAGCGTTGGTCAGCTCCTTAGTGATCTGCGCGTAGCCGATCGCAAAGAGCAGCAGGGCCGCTGCGACCAAAAGGATCGCGACGGGAACACCGCCGCCGTTGCCGTGCGCGATCGCGAGCGGGAGCACGACAATGAGAACCGTGACTGGAGCCACTGCAGCGAGAACGAGAAAGACAATCGCACTTACTCCAAGCTGGTTGCGTGCCAACACGTCGGTGTGTTTCTCAGACAACTGAACTCCATTCGAATGAGTTGTGGTGAATATCGGAAGTGAATCGCACGGCCAGTGGCGAATCTTTACATCGAGGTCTCGGCCTACGACGCAGATGAGCTGTAAGTCAACTACCCTGACCGTGCAACACATCTAGCTCCCGGACTAATAGAGCCAGTTTGCGCCGGATACCGCGGTTCTGGCTTGTCATTCCGTGCATGAAGCTAGACAATGCGTGCCCGAAAGTCACTGATTTCCCGGCTGCATGGCGCTGGCGCCGGTTATGCCGGGAAGGAGGAACGGCCGGTGTAGCCAAAGTCGGACAGCAGGTTGACTCCGTTGATGGCGCGGGACCGGCGGGAGGCCAAGTAGCCGACGCTCCAGGCAATGTCGTCGGCCGACTGGAGGGGAAAAGACGGGTCATCCATGGATTCGCCCAGGCCGCGGCGCGCCATGGGCGTATCAACGATCGACGGGCAAACACTGTTGACCCGGATCCCATACTCGTCGAACAGTTCTACGGCCAGCGCCCGTGTCATTTGGACGAGTGCGCCCTTGGACGCGTTGTACGCAAGCATGCCCGGCACCGCGACGAAGCCGGAGTCAGAGCCGACGATGGTCACGCTGCCGCCCTCTGCGCGCCTGAGGAATGGAAGAGCAAACTTGACCGCAAGGAATGTGCCGACGACGTTGACGTCGAGGACCTCCCGAAAGCTCTTGGAACTGACGTCCTCGCACGCCGCTCCCATTTCACCCTCGATACCCGCGCAGCAGACGAGCGCGTCGATGCCACCCAACTTGCCGGCGATTCCTCCCATCGCCTCTTCCAGTTGAGGGTCTTCGGCGACATCTGCGCGTGCGGACACGACTCGCGACGGTCCGACGAGTTTGAGTTCAGAGATGGCCGCGTCCAGCCGGTCCTGGTTCCGGCCAACGATGGCAACCTGTGAACCTTCCAGTGCGAATAGCCGCGCCACGGCGAGGCCGATGCCGGACGAACCGCCCGTAACGACGACGCGTTGCGGCAGGTTGCTGCCCTCAGTGGCTGAAAGTGACATATGTGCTCCAACTCCCTAGGCCCGGCGATTGCCTGGCTCTCGGCTTTCGCTGATTGGTTGTGAGACAAGTTACTAACAGTGGGCGCGCGATGGAATAGCAGTCCATTCACTGGACCTGGAGTCTGAACAGTAGATGGAGACGGACCCTATTCCTTTTGACTGGACTAGGGGTATAGTCGCGGTTACATCCCAGACCTCCGAGCCGAGGAGCCCCATGTCACAGCTGTCCCGTGAGGAAGCCCTCACTATCGCCCGCAACGCTCTACCGATGTTCGGGATAGCGGAAGACGCCATGATCGACTTCGTCAAACATCGCGAAAACGTCGTCTTCCGCGTGTCCGAGGGGCCAGCCGCCTGTGCGCTCCGAATTCATCGGCTGGGTCATCGGACTGACGACGAAGTAGGCACCGAAGGCGCTTTCATGACCGCTCTACGCGCCGAAGGCTTCCCTGTTTCAGAAATCGTCCGGACCGTTGCTGGCTCCCTGTTCGCAGCTGTTCCTGACAGTACGGGGCGGACTCACCACGTCGATGTACAGAGGTGGGTTGCAGGCGGCGAGCCCTTGGGCGATGCCGGAGCGGCATGGCTCGGCGAAGAAGCCATGGCGGCAGAAGTTTTCGCGCGACTCGGCGAACTCTGCGCCACGTTCCATCTGGCATCGCGTCGAATTGGGAAGGTTTCCGGTTACTCCAGGCCGGCGTGGGACGCCGAGGGGCTTGCTGGAGCGGCAGCCCTCTGGGGTGATCCCCGCCGGCTGGCGAGGACCAATGATGAACGCGATGCGATCGACGCGGCCGTGCGACGCATCGGCCAACGCCTGGATCAGTTGGGTACTGCGCCCGAATTCTACGGCGTCATCCATGCTGACTTCACGCCCGAGAACGTTCTGACCGCGGGGGGACAGCACGTCCTCATTGACTTTGACGATTTTGGAGAAGGCTGGTGGCTGTTTGATCTGGCCACCATTCTGTTTTGGTACCACCGTCACCCTCAAGCAGTGGAGTGCCGCCAGGCGCTGCTGGCCGGTTACCGGAAACATGCGGACATCCCGGAGCGTGCCCTCGAGGACTTGGACACGTTCATCCTCGCCCGGGGCCTCACCTACCTGGGATGGGCCGCCGATCGACCGGGAGATGAGACCAGCGTCTTTCTGCACTCCGAGGTTCTGCCCGTGGTCGTGGATATGTGCCGTGAGTACGTGGCTGCCGATAGGCAGCGGCAGGAAGGGCAGCGTGCCCCGCAGGACGCTAGCCTCCTCGCCCGCCGGGCTGCGACCATCGGGCCCTACTCGCCACTTTTCTACGACCGGCCGCTGCACTTCGTGTCCGGTGACGGAGTGTGGTTGGTTGATTCGGAGGGAAACCGCTACCTCGACGCGTACAACAATGTTCCGCAGGTCGGCCATGCAAATCCTCGGGTTGCAGATGCCGTATGCCGGCAGCTCAATACGCTCAATCTCCACACGCGATATCTCAGTGAACCAATCGTGGACTACGCCGAGCAGCTCTTGGGCACCTTCGACGCACCGCTTGAACGCGTCTACTTCACGAACAGCGGATCCGAGTCAAACGAGCTTGCCATCCGGATTGCGAGGCATATGACCGGCCGCAGCGGCGTGATCGTCACCGACCACAGCTACCACGGCAACACGATTGCGCTCGCCGCGCTGACGACCGGGTTGACAGTCTCGGAGCCATTTGGCGACCACGTGCGGCCTATACACGTACCGGATCTCGATAGCGAGGGGGAGCACGCGGATTCAGGAGTCATACTGGACCGCGCTTTGGCGGCGATTGACGAGGCCATTGCGTCCCTTGTCGAATCCGGCCACGGCGTGGCTGCCCTCCTCATCGAGCCGGCGTTCTCCACCGAGGGTCTGCCCCGTGTGCCTGCGGGGTACCTCGAGGGGGTCGTCGAACGGATTCGTGCGGCCGGCGGCTTGGTTATTGCAGATGAGGTCCAGACCGGGCTGGGCCGTTTGGGTGATGTTTGGTGGGGGCACCAGGCGACCGGCATCGAGCCGGACCTGGTCACGCTCGGCAAGCCGTTGGGCAATGGCTACCCGCTCGGCGGCGTGGTCACCACCGCAGCAATCCTTGAGTCCTTCAGCAGCGCCAACATGTACTTCAATACTTTTGCCGGCACCGCCACCGCTGCGGCCGCCGGCCAAGCCGTGCTGAACGAGATCACCCAACACGGGCTGATTGCCCGCTCCGGCGAACTCGGACGGCATGTCGCCCGCCGGCTCGAAGACTTGGTAACCAGCCATCCCCGGGCCGCCTCTGCGAAGGGGCGAGGTCTGTTTTTCGGTTTGGAACTTGTTGACGATGCCGGCCGACCGGATTCCGGCTTGGCCAAACGGATCGTCGAAGCTCTTGTGCGGGAAGGGATCCTGATCAGCCGCATCGGCCCGAACGACAACATCCTTAAGATCCGGCCGCCACTCGTGATTGGCCGGGACGAACTGGACCGCGTTATAGACGCCCTCGACGTGGCACTCGCCGCGGAGACCCGTGCAGAAGCCGTCCACGTATGAACGCCGACGATCATTCGAGTCCGTCAACGGCACGCCGAGGGGATAGTGAATCGGGGATCCAGCTTGCTGAGCTGCCCCTTCCGCTCCGCAAGCGGCAGCAGTTGCAAACCCGTCACGACTTGGTGCGCTCAGCCATTGACATCATCGATGCCTTGGGAGAGAAGTCGGCCACCATCGATCGGATTACCGCACGGGCCGGAACGTCGCGGGCAACCCTCTACGCACATTTTCCGGGGGGCCGTGCCGACGTTCTGGCCGAGGCCTATAGGACCGTTGGCCAGGATTTGATAGAGGCAGCGGAGCGAGACGCCTCAGGGCAAGACGATTGGATCGAAAAGCTCTGCGCCTACCCGCGTGCCATGCTCGCCCTTGCCGCTCGGCGCGAGCTGGGCTTCTTCTACAACGTCTCGGGGCCCCAGCACTTCGGGATCGGCAAGCGCCGAGGCAGCGCCTCGCAACATACCCTCGACATGTTTGTCGGCGAGCTCCAGCAAGCCCAGGAACGCGGGGACCTGCGTGCGGACATCGATATCGAGGCGGTTGCAGGGCTCCTCATCGGTGCCATCCGCGAAGCCGGAATTGATGCTGCCCGTGAACCAGCAACGGCGTCCCGGAACCTCACAGCGTTCCGTCAGCTTCTGCAAGCCGTCGCCGGCCGCTGACTCGCTCAACTGCGCCGGTAAGTGCTGGGCGGGACCCCGAAAGCACCGCGAAAGACCCGGCTGAAATGGGCGGCGTCGGTGAAGCCCCAGCGGGTCGCGATGGCGCCGACTGGGCGGTCGGCCTGGAGCGGATCGCGCAGGTCGCGGCGGCAGCGTTCCAGCCGGCGGGCACGGATCCAACCGGCCACCGTGGTGCCGGCGTCGTGGAAAATGCTGTGCAGGTGCCGAGTGGAGATGAAATGGGCTGCGGCGATGGCCGCCGGTGTCAGCTCCGGGTCGCCCAGATTCGCTTCGATGTGTTGGCGGATCCGCGCGAGCAACTCGCCATGGTGGCCGCGCTGCGGCGGCCCGTCCCCGCTGTGCAGTTCGCTGTCAAACAGCGTCGCCAGCAGGTCTACGGCGTTATGGGCCAGCCGGTGGCCGCTGGGGCCCGAGAGCAGCTCAAGGTTGTCCGCCAGTTGCACCATGAACGGGCTGATCATCCGGCCGATGCCGGCATCCCCGGCCATCCGGACGGCCGTTAGTTGGGCAACCGAGTCCGTCGGCAGGTCCAGCGCGTCGTGCGGGAACATCAACACCAAGGTGCGGAAGTCGTCGTCGAACTCCAAGGTGTAGGGCCGGTGGGTGTCATAGACGGCCAGGTCACCCGGGCGCAGTGCCGCTTCGCGGTTGTCCTGAATAAGCATGCCCGTGCCGGAGAGCTGCAGGTTGAGCTTGTAGTAGAGGCGGTCGGACCGGGTGATCAGCGCCGGCGTGCGCAGCACTTTGTGGCTGTTCGCGGTCACTTCCACCACCGACAATTCGTCGAGGACGCGGGACCGCAGGCGGCCGCGGAAGCCGGTGGGGAAGTTGGTGCGGGCCTGCAGGGGCACAAAAGACTCGGAAATGAGCGTATTCCACTCGGCAAACGAGCGGGCTTCGGCAACCTGCACGGAGGAAGGCGCGGAGCCGCCGAAATCACCGGCGGTGCTGGCGGTGCCGGGTTGGCTTCGGGTGCTGCGTTCGGGGTAGGTAATGGTCACGGTGGCCCCTTCGCTTGGAACCGGGATCAAGTGTGTCGTGCAACACAGTCCCCATACCATAGCGCCTGCTCAGCCAGGTTGTCATCTATTTTCCACAACCGGCGAAAAAAGAATTGGATCAGGAATCTGCCGAGACCATCCGTAGCCAGCTGTCCAGATGCTCGGTCAATTGTTCAGGGGAGTGGTGTTCCGGAGTGAGGGAAGCGGTGATCTGCGCGCCCAGCAGGAAGGACATGAGCTGCCCTGCCAGGACGTCATCACTGGCCTGCGCGTGAACTTCGCCAGCCTCACGCGCCTCGGCAAGGAAGCGCATGAAGTCCTCGCGCCAACGTTCCATCGAGTCGGCATGGAGTGCGGCCTTGTCCGGGTCGTTCAGCGCCTTTTGCCAGAACGGAATGACCAGCCGGGCCTCGCTGATGGTCACGTCGGTGACCGGCAGGACTTCCATGCAGTAGCGGCGCAAGGCGTCCAGGCCGCTGTGGCCACGGATGGAATCGGCCACCCGTCGGTTTGTCTGGTCAAAGACGTAGCCGAACGCAAAAGCCAGCAGGTCGTCCTTGGTGGGGAAATAGGGCTTGAGGGCGCCGTTGGCGAAACCCGCTTCCGTGGCGATTTCCCGCATGGTGGCACCGTCGATGCCGTACCGGGCGATGATCCGCCACGTGGCCTGGACCAGTTCGATCCTGCGTTGGTCGTGGTCGACGATCTTCGGCACCGGCCGGCCTCCTGATAAAACGTGCGTAGAAAAAACCCTTGCCATGAATCCTACTGAGGGTTATTCTCTACGAACATAGAAAAAAGAACGTGGTGTCGGTCACAGCTGGTTTCCGGCCCGCGTTTCCCCAGTCGTTCCTGAAAGGGCCGCTATGACCACCGCTGCTGCCGCCACAGTTTCCTCCTATGCTTTGGCCTCCGCCGAAGAAATCACCGCCGTCCGCACCATCCTGGCCGAGGCGGGGCTGGCGGGGGAGAACACCCGCTTCGCCTATCTCGGGCAGCTTGACCCGCCGCGCCGCGGCGGCGAAGCGCTGGAGGACCGGCGTTTCCGGGCCTTCCTGCTCGATGTCACCGGTGCCGCGCCGAAGGACGTGACCGTCTCCGTCACTTCCGGCAAGGTCCTGACGGTGGCCGAGCTGGATACCTCGGTGACCGGCGAATTGCCGGTGCTGGAGGAGGAGTTCGAGGTTGTTGAAGCGATACTCTCTACCGATGAGCGCTGGCTGAGGGCCATTGCAGACCGCGGTCTGGAAATCGATAAGGTGCGCGTCGCACCGCTCTCCGCCGGCGTGTTCGAGTACCCGGAGGAGAAGGGCCGACGGATCCTGCGCGGCTTGGCGTTCTACCAAAACTTCCCCGAGGACAGTGCCTGGGCGCACCCGATCGACGGGCTCGTGGCCTACGTGGACATCGTGAGCAAGACCGTGGACCAGGTGCTGGACTTCGGCGCCATGCCCGTTCCGGCCGAGCACGGCAACTACACGGACCCGGAGCTGACCGGCGAGCTCCGCACCACGCAGAAGCCCATCGAGATCACCCAGCCCGAAGGCCCCAGCTTCACGGTCACCGGCGGCAACCACATCGAGTGGGAGAAGTGGTCCTTCGACGTCGGCTTCGATGTCCGCGAGGGCGTGGTGCTGCACAACATCGGCTTCCAAGACGGCGACCGCACCCGCTCCATCATCAAGCGGGCCTCCATCGCGGAAATGGTGGTCCCGTACGGCGACCCGTCGCCGGTGCGCTCCTGGCAGAACTACTTCGACACCGGCGAATACTTGGTGGGCCAGTACGCCAACTCGCTGGAACTGGGCTGCGACTGCCTGGGCGAGATCACCTACCTTTCGCCGGTGATCGCTGACGGGTTCGGCAATCCGCGCGAGATCCGCAATGGCATCTGCATGCACGAAGAGGACTACTCCATCCTGGCCAAGCACTCCGACCTGTGGACCGGGATCAACTACACGCGCCGCAACCGGCGCATGGTGGTCTCCTTCTTCACCACCATCGGCAACTACGACTACGGCTTCTACTGGTATCTCTACCTGGACGGCACCATCGAGTTCGAGGCCAAGGCCACCGGTATCGTGTTCACCAGCGCCTACCCGGGCAAGGGCTACGAATACGCCTCCGAGATGGCCCCGGGCTTGGGTGCGCCGTTCCACCAGCACCTGTTCTCGGCCCGGCTGGACATGGCGCTGGACGGCTTCACCAACAGGGTCGAGGAAGAAGAGGTGGTGCGGGTTCCCCTCGGCGAAGGCAACGAGCGAGGCAATGCCTTCAGCCGCCGTCGCACCCTGCTCAAGACCGAGTCCGAGGGTGTCCGCGAAGCCAACATGCCCGCCGGGCGGACCTGGCACATCTCCAACCCGGAATCCACCAACAGGTTGGGCGAACCGGTGGCCTACAAGCTGATGCCGCAGGGCCAGCCCACGCTGCTGGCCGACCCGGAGTCGTCGGTGGCCAAGCGCGCGGCCTTCGCGGCCAAGGGCCTGTGGGTCACCCAGTACGCCGAGGATGAGCGCTATCCGACCGGCGACTTCGTGAACCAGCATGCCGGTGGCGCCGGGCTGCCCGCCTACGTGGCGCAGGACCGCAACATCGACGGCGAGGACATTGTGCTCTGGCATACCTTCGGCCTCACCCACTACCCGCGGGTGGAGGACTGGCCCATTATGCCGGTAGACACGGCCGGTTTCAGGCTCCGCCCGGATGGTTTCTTCGACCGCAGCCCCGTGCTGGATGTGCCGGCGAACACGCCTGCCGCCGGCGGGCACTGCCACCGCTAATCAGGGGGTAAGGAAATGACCACGGTTGCGCAGTTGGAATCCACGGCACAGCACGACGGCGGGGCGCGGCTGGTGCTGATGGCCCGGCTGTGCGCCGTGGTCGCCTTCGTATCCATCGCCGCCCACCTGTGGATGGCCTGGCAGCACCTGGACACTCCGTGGCAGAGCCTGCTGATGCTGGTCATGGCCGCCTTTTGCCTGCCATGCGCGCTGAAGACCTGGCGCCACGGCGGGGCCCGGCCGGCCCGGATGCTGATGTTCGCGGCGCTGGCCATGGCAGCCTTCCACACCCTGTTGCTGACGGGGGCCGGCTCCCTTGCCGGCTCCCATACCGGAGGTCACGCCGGGCACGGGATCGCCGCAGCCGCCGCGAGCGCTGCGATTGCCGGCGGTCACGCCGGAACCGCTGTCGGGCCAGCGTCGCTGACAGCGGGCCTTCAGCACACCGAGATGCTGCTGGGCGTCATCCTGCTGGAACTCGTAGCGGCCGTGTCCGCGGCCATCTACCTGCACCGACTGCGCCAGCGCCAGTAGAAGCGCAAACAGGTCGAGGCCCGCTTGCAGCGGGAAGGCCCTTACCGTTTGGCAGCGGGGTGAACCCGGCGTATGAATAAGGGGTGACCCCAGACTCCGACTCCGCTCCAAAGAACCGCCCAGCCGCCGGAATCTCGGTCGGCCCCGCCGGCCCTGACGGCGCCGAGGCCGGCTTCGTTCCGGATCCCGGCCGCTGGCGGATCCTGGCCGTGCTGCTGGTGGCCATTTTCATGTCGCTGGTGAGCGTCAGCATTGTTAATGTGGTGCTGCCGTCCATCCAGATCGGGCTGGGGGCTTCCGACTCGGACTTGCAATGGGTGCTTTCCGGCTACGCCCTGACCTTCGGTGTGGTGCTGGTTGCCGCCGGCCGCGCGGGCGACATTCTGGGCCGCGGGCCGTTGTTCATCGCGGGCGTCGCGATTTTCACGCTTTCCTCGGTGGCCGCGGGGCTGGCTCCCGACCCGCTCAGCCTGAACATCGCACGCTTTCTGCAAGGTCTGGGATCCGGACTGTTGAATCCACAGGCAGTGGGCATGATCCAGCAGTACTTCCGCGGTGCGGAACGCGGCCGTGCCTACGGCGCCCTCGGCAGCGTGGTGGGCGTCTCGGTGGCCATCGGGCCGTTGCTCGGCGGGATGATCATTGAGTTCGTCGGCGTGCAGGAGGGGTGGCGCTGGACATTCCTGGTGAATGTCCCGGTCGGGATCCTGGCCATCGTGCTCGCCTTGTTGTGGTTCAAGCCCCGACGCGCCGCCGGCAGCGCGGATGCAGCCAGAGCCGATCGCGACCTGGATCCGCTCGGAGCGGTGCTGCTGGGCCTGGCGGTGTTGGCCCTGCTGCTGCCGTTCGTGGAACGCGGGACCGGTCCTTGGATCTGGCTGCTGCTCCCCGGCGGTGCGGCACTGTTGGCGTTGTGGACGTGGTGGGAACACGCCTACCGAGGGCGCGGCCGGAGTCCGATGGTGGACCTGCGGATCTTCCGCACACACAGCTTTTCGAATGGCTCCGTGATTGCCGGCCTGTACTTCATGGGTGTGACCAGCGTGTGGGTGCTGGTGGCGCTCTACATCCAGCAAGGTCTGGGCGGCAGCGCGCTCGAGGCCGGGCTGATCGGCCTGCCCGCCGCCCTGCTAGGCGCGTATGCCTCGCACTGGTCCGGGAAGCGGGTGCTGGAGCAGGGGCGGCAGTCGATCGTCGTCGGAATCCTCTGCGCGTTGCTGGGGCTGGGCCTGACCATCGCCGTCATCCAACTGGAGGCCGCCGGCGTGCTCAGCATCTGGTGGATGCTGCTGACGTTGTCCTTCATCGGTATGGCCCAGGGACTGATCATTACTCCCAACCAAACGCTGACCCTGGCCGAGGTGCCGTTGGAGTATTCCGGCAGCGCCGGGGGAGTGCTGCAGACGTCGCAGCGGATCGGCACCGCCGTGGGCATCGCGGTGATCACCGCCGTCGCCTTTTCCGTCCAAGCCGCGGCGGGCTGGACCGCGGCCATCACCGCGGGACTCTGTGTCACTGCGGTCTCGGTCATGGCCACGCTGGTGATGGCCGTGTCCGATGCCCGCCGCGGCTCGCGTGCATCAGTGCTGCGGTCTGGCAGCAGGTGAGTCAGCGGAGGCGGACTTCGATGTGTCCCTCGCGGACGCGCGTCTCGTAGGCCGGCTGCTCGGAACTGGCAGGGCCTCTGACGACGCTGCCATCCGCCAGGCGGAACGTGCTGCCGTGCCAGGGGCAGGTGATGCACCCATCGTCCACCGTGCCCTCGTCCAGTGGCCCGCCCATGTGGCTGCAGACGCTGTCCAGCGCCCGGACCGTGTCGCCGCTGCGATACAGGACCAGCGACAGGTCGCCGACCTGCGCCAGCTGCGGCGCGCCATCGGTCAGCTCGCTCTCGGCCAGGACACCGGTCCATTCGGCCGGACCCTCCCGCCACGCCGTGTGGTTGACGTTCACCCCGCGCGAGTAGCTCAAATGGCCGCCGAGGTAACCGCCGGACATGAGCAGGCCGAACCCGCCCAAGGCGATCACTTTGGCGACCCCGCGGCGGCCGCTCCGGCGGGCCACCAGGGATGCGGTGAAGCAGACCAGTGCCGACGCGTTGGCGGCGGCATGCACGATGCCCACGCGGCGGTCCTCGCCCTGGGTATCCGACCAGTCGTTGAGTCCGGCCCAGGCGGTGGGCGCTGCGGTCAGGATCCCGGCCGTGACCAGCAGGTCGGCGGCGGGCTCGGCGCCGCGGCCGCCCACCGTGTCCAGTAGGGTCGCCATGGTCCACGCGCCGATGGGCAGGTCGGTCATGAGCGGGTGCAGCGGATGCCCCAAATAGCTGCCGCTGAGGATGTTTCTGACCGGCCGCGGTTTAACCATCCGGCCCACCAGGCCGGCCACCGGCTGGGCGACCTTGTCCAGTGCCTCGGCGTGTTCGATCCGTGCCATCAGCTTGTGCAGAGCAGACATGGGCGTTCCTCTTCCCCTCAGAGCGGTGGCCAACGGGCAGCCCCGTCGGCCGCTGACCGGCCCCCCAGTAGCTGACAGTGTTGCATCGGCGGGCGGAAGCGGCAAGGGTGCGCAGACGCCGGTAGGCGGCCTCCATAGGAAGCCGCCCACCGGCGTCGTTATTCAAGCGGGCCTGAAGGAACTAGACCTGGTTGCCGATCTTGAAGCCCTTGGCGGCCTGGCCGCGGAAGGTGCCGTCCTCGTCGTCTTCGCGGGTGAAGGAGAATCCGTCGGCGCCGATGGTCACCGCCATCTCGGAACTGTCGGTGCGCTCGACGACTTCCTGCGGGTTGCCGTCGAGGTCCAGTACCAGGGAGGCCTCGGTGTACCAGGACGGGACCACCGGGTTGCCCCACCAGTCGCGGCGCTGGTTGTCGTGCACGTCCCAGGTGATGACGGGGTTGTCCGGATCGCCGGTGTAGTAGTCCTGGGTGTAGATCTCCACACGGTGGCCGTCCGGATCCAGGATGTACAGGTAGAACGCGTTGGACACGCCGTGGCGGCCGGGGCCGCGCTCGATCCGGTCGGACATGCGCAGCGCGCCCATTTTGTCGCAGATCTGGATGATGTTGTGCTTCTCGTGGGTGGAGAAAGCGACGTGGTGCATGCGCGGGCCGTTGCCGCCGGTCAGGGCGGTATCGTGCACGGTGCCCTTGCGGTGCATCCAGGCCGCGTAGGTCACGCCGTCGGAGTCCTTGATGTCCTCGGTGACGCGGAAGCCCAGGTCCTCCAGGTACTTGCGGCCGCGCGGGACGTCGGGGGTGACCTGGTTGAAGTGGTCCAGGCGCACCAGTTCTCCGGCAGAGTAGAGGTCGTAGCGCATGTGCAGGCGCTCCACATGGTCCACCTCGTGGAAGAACTCGTACGGGAAGCCCAGCGGATCCTCCACGCGGACCGAGTCGCCGATGCCCTTGACGAAGCCTTCGGCGCGGCGTTCGGTGCGGCAGCCCAGCTCCTGGTAGTAGGCCTCGGCGCGGTCCACGTCTTCCGGGCTGCGCACGCGGTAGGCGAAAGCAGCCACGGCGGCGATCGGTCCCTTGCGCAGGACCAGGTTGTGGTGGATGAACTCTTCGAACGAGCGCAGGTAGATGGCCTCGTCGTCTTCGTAGGTCACGTGCAGGCCCAGCAGGTCCACGTAGAATGCGCGGGACTTGGCCAGGTCGGTGACCACGATCTCCATGTAGGCGCAGCGCAGGATGTCCGGG
>NZ_JBNHHB010000058.1:0-31517 GCF_059091905.1 Arthrobacter sp. Dra40 | reverse complement strand
TGGGGATGGAACCCGCAGGCCCCGCCCGCCCCATCGGGATGGAACCAGCAGCCACCGGGCGGCCAGCCGGGGCCGCACGGGCAGCAACCGGCAGCGTGGCCCGGGCAGTCCTCCTGGGCCGGCCAGCAAGGCGGCGGTTGGCCTGTGCCTGCCGGCCCGGGCCCGTACGGCGGCTACATCGCCCCGCCGAAACCCGGCGTCATCCCGCTGCGTCCGCTCGGCGTGGGCGAGATCCTGGACGGCGCTTTCCAGGCTGCCCGGAAGAACGCCGCGGCAGTCTTCGGTACCGCGGTGCTGCTCCAAGTGGTGGTCAGCGCGCTGGCATGGCTGGTTGGCGGACTCATCATTTCGGCCTTCGGCGGCCTGCAGGTCATGGCGAACGAGGAACTCACCGACCAATCCGCGGTGGCCTTCGGCCTGTCCATCATCATCTCTTCGCTGGTCCTGGGCCTGCTGTCCGGTGTCGGAATCCTGGTGTTGCAGGGCGTGCTCGCGATACCAACGGCCAGGGCCGCGGTCAATCAGAAGACCAGCTTCCGACTGATGTTCGCCCTCGCAAAGGGCCGGATCGGTGCACTGGTCGGGCTGGCTCTGCTCTATCTGGCGCTCAGTGCGGCCGCCCTGGTCGCCATCATTGCCGGCTCCTTCTTCCTGGCCGACCAGCTGGGCGTCACCTCGGTCTGGATCGTCGTGCTGATCATT
This sequence comes from Arthrobacter sp. Dra40, assembly GCF_059091905.1. Classification (NCBI taxonomy): domain Bacteria; kingdom Bacillati; phylum Actinomycetota; class Actinomycetes; order Micrococcales; family Micrococcaceae; genus Arthrobacter; species Arthrobacter sp. Dra40. The sequence goes on along the minus strand of NZ_JBNHHB010000058.1, from coordinate 30,815 downwards.
CTGGGTTTTGCTGCGGTTTCCGTTTGGATTGGCATCAAGCTGATGCTGGCTCCCGCGGTCATCATCATGGAACGCGAACCGCTCTTCAGGTCGCTCGGCCGGTCGTGGCAGCTGACCAACCGCAGCTGGTGGCGGACCTTCGGCATCATCCTGTTGTGCACCATCATCGTCACGGTGATCACGTCAGTGGTCAGCATGCCGATTTCGTTCATCGTGGGACTGGCCGGACCGCTGCTGGGCGATCCGACGTCCGCCGAGAGCATGTTGGCGACCATGGGCCCGCTCACATTGGTGTCCATGCTGCTGTCGTCGATCTTCTCGGCCATCGGCTATGCCTTCCAAGCCGCCGTGATCGCCCTGGTCTACATCGACCTGCGGATCCGCCGCGAAGGGTTCGATGTGGTGCTGCTGCGCGAGCACGAAGCCTCCGGCGGCCAGGACACGGGCACCATTCCGGGACTGGGCTCCGGGGCGGCACCCGGTTCCGCGGTTCCCGGGCCGTCCGGCCCGTGGACCACATGATCGTGGCCCTTGCGGCACCGCTCTTAGCGTCGGTCCGCTTCGATGTTCCGGTGGCGCCGGGGCCGGACGAGGCGCGCGAGCTGCTGGTCCGCGAACTGGCCAAGGAGGAATACCAGGATGCCCGCCCGGGAGTCCTGGAATCGGCAGTGCAGGGCATCCTTGACTGGTTTGCGCAGGCGATCTCCCAACTTAACGGCTTGAGCCCGAACCTGGGGGTGGTGGCCCTGGTCCTGGCTGCCCTGCTGCTGATCGGGGCGGCTGTGTGGGTGGTCAAGCCCCGCCGCACCGCCCGCCGCCGTGCTGCGGCTGAAATATTCGACGGCGCCGCCCCCCTCTCAGCGGATGAACACCGCCGGAACTCCCGGGAGGCAGCGGCCCGAGGCGACTGGGACGCCGCCTACGCCGAGCGGTTCCGTGCCGTGGTGCGCTCGATGGAGGAACGGGTGGTCCTGGACCCCCAGCCTGGCCGCACTGCCGACGAGGCAGCCGCCGGGATAGCCGCTGCGTTCAGCGCCAAAGCCGGGCGGCTGCGCGGTGCAGCCAACCGGTTCGATTCCGTCCGGTACGGCAAGGTGCCGGCGGTCAGCGAGGATGTTGACCAGTTGGCAGCTCTGGATGATTCGCTGGCTCAGGCTTCGCCGGACCATGCCGGCAGCAGCCCCGTGCCGTTGGCGGTTCCGCGATGAGCGGGGCAGAGGCCCGGCCGGCGGAGGCCCCGCTGAACCCGGCAGCAGGCCCTGTCGGTCCGGCAGCACCGGAAGACTTCACCGACAGCACCTCCGGCAACCCCGGCCGAGCGGCCGGACACCGACCGGAAATCATTGGCGACAACGGCTCGGTCTTCGCCACGCTGCGGAACCGGCTGCGTCAGTGGGGTTTCTGGCTCGTGTTGCTGGTCCTGATCTGCGGCGTGGTCGCGCTGGAATTGCTCCGCGGCCCGGCCGCCGACCGAGCCGATCTCTCCCCCGGCAACGCCGCGCCCAACGGCGCCAAGGCCGTGGCCGAGGTGCTGCGCCAGCAGGGGGTGCAGGTAGCAACTACTGATTCGCTGCAGGAGACGCGGGACCAACTCCTCGGTGGCAACGCCACGTTGCTGGTCCACGATCCGAACGGCTACCTCACCGCCGGGCAACTGCGGCCCCTGAAGGAGCACGCCGAACGCATCGTGCTGCTCGAGCCCGGCTTTGAGGCGCTGCGGGCGCTTGCTCCCGGTGTGCAGTCCGCCGGCGTCGTCCCTGCCGACGGGGGAAACCTGAAGGCTGCATGCGACCTGCCGGGTCCCGCTGCAGCCGGTGAAATCACCCGCGGAGGCATGGCCTACCGCGGCGGCAGCGAACTGTGTTTTGCCTTCAAGACCCCTGCCCGGGACGCGGCCCCCTTCGTGAGCTCCGACAAAGGGGCCACCATTGTGCTGGGCGCCGGCCAGGTGCTCAGCAACGAAGGCATTGTCCAGGCGGGGAACGCCGCGCTGGCACTGCATACGCTGGGCGCCACGGAGCGGTTGGTGTGGTACCGGGCGGGTTTGGCTGATCTGCCGGTTGCGGATGAGCCGGTCAACCCGATGAGCCTGCTGCCTGCCTGGGTGATCCCCGTGTCCCTGTGGCTGATGGCAGTCGGGGTGGCGGCGATGTTCTGGCGGGGACGCCGGCTTGGCCCGCTGGTGGCCGAGCCGCTGCCGGTGGTGGTCCGCTCGGCCGAGACGATCGAGGGCCGGGCGCGGCTTTACCAAAGCGCCAAGGCCGTCAATCACGCCGCGGACAACCTGCGGGCCGCCGCGCTGACCCGGCTCGCCGCCCACCTGCGGCTGCCCGCCGGAGCCACCAGCGCCGACGTCGTCACTGCGGTAGCCCGGGACAGCGGCCGCCCCCGGGCGGAGCTGGAACGCATCCTGCGGCAGGAGGCGCCCGGCACCGAAGCCCGGCTGGTGGCCTGGGCCCAAGAACTTCAGCAGCTAGAGAAAGAGGTAATGCACCGATGAGCGAACAGCCAGGACAGCAGCAGGCATCCCACTACGGCAGCGGTCCCGCCGTCGCGACGCCTCCTGCCGACGACGACCGTCTCCGCCAGGCCCTGCACGACGTCCGTGGCGAGGTGGCCAAAGCAGTGGTGGGCCAGGACGCCACCGTGACCGGGTTGCTGATCGCGCTGCTGTCGCACGGGCATGTGCTGCTGGAAGGAGTGCCCGGCGTCGCGAAAACGCTGCTGGTCCGCTCCCTCTCCGCCGCACTGAGCCTCGACACCAAGCGGATTCAGTTCACTCCCGACCTGATGCCCGGCGACGTCACCGGTTCGATGATTTATGACACCCACACAGCAGAATTCCGCTTCCGTGAAGGACCGGTGTTCACGAACATCCTCTTGGCCGATGAGATCAACCGGACTCCGCCCAAGACCCAGGCCTCGCTGCTGGAAGCAATGGAAGAACGCCAGGTGTCGGTGGACGGCACGTCACGCAAGCTGCCCGAGCCCTTTATCGTCGCCGCCACACAAAACCCGGTGGAATACGAAGGCACCTACCCGCTGCCCGAAGCGCAGTTGGACCGCTTCCTGCTCAAGCTCACCATGAACCTGCCGGACCGGGACGCCGAAATCGAAATCATCCGCCGCCACAGCCTGGGTTTTGACCCCCGTGACCTGCAGGGCGCCGGAGTGCGGCCGGCAGCGTCTGTAGAGGACCTGGTCCGGGCCCGGGCGGCGGTGGCGCGGGTGGCGATCGCTCCGGAGGTCGTCGGCTACATCGTGGACCTGGTCCGGGCCACGCGGTCGGCGCCGTCGTTCCAGCTGGGCGTTTCGCCGCGCGGCGCGACGGCCCTGCTCAATACTTCCCGTGCGTGGGCCTGGCTCAACGGCCGCGGTTTTGTCACCCCGGATGACGTCAAGGCGATGGCTTTGCCGGCGCTGCGGCACCGGGTCAGTCTGCGGCCGGAGGCACAGATGGACGGCGTGCAGGCCGACGACGTGCTGCACAGCATCCTGGCCACCGTGCCGGTCCCCCGCTGAGCGACGCCGTGGCGATCACCGGACGTTTTGTCCTGCTGGCCCTGGCGGGTGTCATCCCCCTGATGCTCTTCCCGCAACCGGCCACGGCTCTGGCGTGGTGCCTGCTGCTGACCGCCGTGGCCGGCCTGGACCTGTTCCTGGCGCTCTCCCCGCGCCGTGTGGGACTGCAGCGGAGGCTCCCGTCGAATGTCCGGCTGGGCGAGTCGGTGACGGCAAGGTTGCTGCTGGGGAACCATGGCCGCAGGCTGTTGCGCGCGGTGGTACGGGACGCGTGGCAGCCCTCGGCCGGTGCCGCCAATCCGGACCAGCGCGTACGGATTGCGCCGGGGGAACGCCGGCTGGTCGAGGTCCAGCTGACGCCGCAGCGCCGCGGCGACTTGCTGGCACACCACGTCACCATCCGGTCGCTCGGGCCGCTCGGCATGGCCGCCCGCCAGATCACCATCGCGCTGCCCGGTCGGCTGCGGGTGCTGCCGCCGTTCCATTCCAAGCGGCACTTGCCGTCCAAACTGCGCAAGCTGCGCGAACTGGACGGCCGCGTTGCGGTGCAGGTCCGCGGAGCCGGCACCGAATTCGATTCCTTGCGCGACTACGTCCGCGGTGACGACGTGCGCTCCATCGACTGGCGCGCCACCGCCCGGCGGCAGTCCGTCGTCGTCCGCACCTGGCGTCCGGAACGCGACCGCCGCGTGGTGATCGTGCTCGATACCTCCCGCACGTCGGCCGCGCGGATTGACGACGAACCGCGGCTGGACACCGGAATCGAAGCATCCCTGCTGCTGTCGGTGCTCGCTGAACGCGGCGGCGACCGCGTGGATTTCCTGGCCTTTGACCGGCGGCCGCGGGCCAAGGTCGCTTCCGCGGCCAAGGGCAACCTGCTCAACCAGCTGGTCAACGCCATGGCTCCGCTGGAGTCCGAACTGATCGAAGCGGACTGGTCGCAGATACCGGCCCAGATCCACGCCCTGTCCTCGCACCGGTCGTTGGTGGTGCTGCTCACGGCACTTGATTCGGGGGCCGCCGAGGAGGGCCTGCTGCCCGTATTGGCCCAGCTGACCGCCAAACACACGGTGGTTGTCGCCTCGGTCAGCGATCCGCATGTGGACCGTCTGCGCACCGTCCGCGAGACCGTCGACGACACGTTCCGGGCAGCCGCAGCCGAGCGCGCCGTGCTGGAACGGGCAGCGGTCGCGGCACAAATCCGCCAGCTCGGCGCCGAGGTGGTGGATGCTCCCCCGCACGAGCTGCCCCCGCAGCTGGCGGATATGTACATCCGGCTCAAAGCCGCGGGGCGGTTGTAGCAGCATGGCCCCGGTCACCGGCGTGCCCGCCCACTCTTCCGCCCCCGGCCCGGGCGGTGATGCCGGTGCGTCCGTCTACCAGCTGGCGCTGGGGCCCGGCTTCCGGCGGCTCCAGCCCGAACTGCAGGAATACTTCTCGCTCGCCCCGTCGGACGGGAACGACGAGGCCCGCGGCATCGGTGAGGGAATGTTCGACGTCGCCGGTTGCCCCCGTCCCGCGCTGCGGCCGTTCCTCGGCCTGACCAGCAGCGACAACGCCTTGTTCCCCGAGTATCAGCACAAGGTGCCCTTCAGCATCGAGAACCGGGCCTGCCTGGATGCCCGCGGCCAGCCGCAGCTGACCGCCGTCAGGACACTTGGCTTCCACGACCGCACGCGGATTGTGGAGGACAGGACCAGCTGGGACGACAAGCTGGGCCGGGCCGTCGGCGCGCTGGGTAAAAGCGGCCGCCTGCTGACCGACGTGGCATGCTCGGTGGGGTCCGACGGCCGGATGCGCCTGGCCTCCCGGCGCATCCGGCTGTCAGCCGGCCCGTTGAGCATTACGCTTCCGCTGCTGCTCGATGCCGCAGCGTTCACCGAACAGTGGTGGGACAGAACCGAGCGCCGGTTCCGGATCCGCACCAAGGTCATCCAGCGCCAGTTCGGAACCGTGCTGGAATACTCCGGCTCCTTCTCCTACCGCCTCCTGGGCTAAGGAGCCCGCTGGTTTCGGAGGGCAAACGGCTGGCCGGCCTTCAGGATTTAAGCCTCCGCGACAACCTGGTTCAGCGCGTCCGCTGCCTGGGTGAGCCGCTTGACCACCAGGCGGGCCCTGTCCGGCGGGCAGGCGGCCAGACCGGCGGACGGTGTGATCCTTAGCTGGGGCAGGCGGGCCACCGGCAGGCCCAGCTGCCGCCAGGGACGGGCCACCGAATCCACCAGCGCCGTGACCTGCGCAATGGTGCCCGACGCGGGGTCCATCAAGCCCGCCCAGACCCGCCGGCCGGCTTCCACCGCGGCCGCAATCGTCTCCCACTGCCGGGTGTCCAGCCCGCCCGTCGGGGCGGCGAACCCGTCAAGGCTGCTGGCGGCCACGGCGTCAAAGGAAGAGTCCGTGGCGGGAATGCATGCGACGACTTCCACGGCGCCGGCAGCGCGCAATGATGCAGCCACCAGGTCCCAGGCCCCAAATGCTTCCTGTGCCGCAACCGAACGCAGGGTGCGGTAGCCACTGGCCGTGGGAATGGTCCCGGCCAGCACTGAGTCGAGCTCCGGCTCGTCCAGTTGCACCACCAGCTCCGTGCCCGCCGGCAGCGCTGCCCTGACGCTGGCCAGGTGTCCGGCCGCACCTGCCGCGAGGGACTGGGCCAGGTCCCGCCGTGCTCCGGCGTCAGCCAGGGCCCGTTCGCCGTTGTGCAGGTAGAGTCCGGCCGCCAACGACATCGGCCCGAGCAGCTGGACTTTGAGCCGGTTGCCCGGGCTGTCTTCGGCACCGACCACATCGGCGAGCACGTTCAGATCGGTGCGCAGCGCCGACACAGCCCGCCGGTAATCCTGGCCGGGACGGTCCACCAGCCGCCAGCCATGCGGCTGCAGATCGACGAACAGTTCCTCCAGCATTCCCGCCGTGCGCCCGATCGCATCCGAACCGACGCCGCGGTCCGGCAGCTCGACCAGATGCGGCAGGTTCGGTTCGCCGAGTTCGCCGCGGATGATCCGGGTTGCCTCGGCGGGCTCGGTGCCGGGCCAGCTGCCCAGCCCGGTGGCGGTCACCTGTGTTGGCCGCTCGTCGGCAGCGGGTGCGGCGGCCGCCACCTCAGTTGCCGCCGTTGTGCTCGTCGGAAATGGCCTGGTGGTGCCTGATGACCTCCGAGATGATGAAGTTCAGGAACTTCTCGGCGAAGGCCGGATCCAGGTGCGCTTCTTCGGCCAGCCGCCGCAGCCGGCCAATCTGCGCGGTCTCGCGGTCCGGGTCGGCCGGCGGCAGCTTGTGCTGGGCCTTGAGGTGGCCCACCCGCTGCGTGGCCTTGAACCGTTCGGCCAGCAGATAGACCAATGTTGCGTCGATGTTGTCGATGCTTCCCCGCACCGCCAGCAGTTCCGCCATCACCTCGGGAGCTACCTGGTCGGACAAGGAGCTGGCGGTCGGGTCAAAGTCATCGGCAAGGTGGGGCTCGGTCATGCTCCCAGTTTATGGTTCGGCGGGGGTGGGCGATGCACCGGTTACCGCTCTGTGAAGTACGGCCCCCGCCCCGACCGCTCCGGGGCATGGTCCCGGCCAGGAGCAAAGGTCCTGTTCGGGCCGGCGGCTCAGGAAACCTTGGCGGGGTCCCAGCTCAGTGAACGCGCCGAGTCGATGGTTGCCTGACCCAGCACGCGGGTCCCCTGGTACAGCACCATGGTCTGTCCCGGGGCCACGCCGCGCATCGGTTCGATGAGGGTCACGACCAGTTCCTGGCGTCCGTCCTCCCCGGCCTCTGCCCGGGCCCGCGCGGCAACCGGGTCGCCGTGGGCGCGGACCTGGACCATGCAGTCGAACTCCGCCAGGGCCTCCACCTCGGGCAGCGGCAATCCGGCCCAGGACACCTTGATGCCGCGCATCTGGTCCACCGCCAGGAGGGCCTCGGGCCCCACCACTACCTTGTTTTCCTTGGGCCGGATCTCCAGCACGAACCGCGGCTTGCCATCCGGAGCGGGCCGGCCCAGCTTGAGGCCGCGGCGCTGGCCCACGGTGAACGCGTTGGCGCCCTCGTGTTCGCCGACGACCTGGCCATCCTGGTCAACGATCGATCCCGACTCCATCTCGATCTTTTCGGCCAGCCAACCGCGGGTGTCGCCGTCGGAAATGAAGCAGATGTCATGGCTGTCGGGCTTGTTGGCCACGGAGAGACCGCGCCGCGCCGCCTCGGCGCGCACCTCGGCCTTGGACGGTGTCTCCGCCAGCGGGAACATGGAGTGCTTGAGCTGTTCATGGGTCAGCACTCCCAGCACGTACGACTGGTCCTTGGCCCAGTCTGCGGCGCGGTGCAGTTCGCGGTTGCCCTGCGCGTCCTCCACCACCTTGGCGTAGTGGCCGGTGCACACAGCGTCAAAGCCCAGCGCCAGCGCCTTCTCCAGCAGCGCCGCGAACTTAATCCGCTCGTTGCAGCGCATGCACGGGTTCGGGGTCCGGCCGGCAGCATATTCGGCGATGAAATCGTCCACCACGTCTTCCTTGAACCGCTCGGAAAAATCCCAGACGTAGTACGGGATGCCCAGGATGTCGCAGGCGCGCCAGGCGTCGCGTGAATCCTCGATGGTGCAACAGCCCCGGCTGCCGGTGCGCAGCGTGCCGGGCATCCGGCTCAAGGCCAGGTGCACTCCCACCACATCGTGGCCGGCTTCCACCGCCCGTGCCGCTGCCACCGCGGAGTCAACGCCGCCGCTCATCGCTGCCAGTACCTTCATGAATTGGTTTCCCTACTGATGTGTTTGTCTGTGGCCGCCGCAGCGGCACGAGTCGATGGTGTGGCGGCGGCGCGGCCGGCCCGGTGCGGGTCAGCCAGCCTGGGTGCCTGCGGTCTGGATGCTGGAAACGTGTCCCGCCATCCCGGCTTTCCTGGCCCGTGCGTAGGCCTCCGGCAGGGCTGCCACGAGTGTGTCAACGTCGGACTCGGTGGTTGTATGCCCGAGCGTGAAGCGTTGGGCTCCGCGTGCTTCTTCCTCGCTCAGCCCCATGGCCAGCAGGACGTGCGAAGGCCGGGGCACCCCCGCGGTGCACGCCGACCCGGTGGAAGACTCCACACCGGCCAGGTCCAGCAGGAACAGCAGCGAATCTCCCTCACAGCCTGGGAAGGTGAAATGCGCGTTGCCGGGCAGCCGCAGGCCCTCCTGATGCGGGTCGGGAGTCCCCCGAAGCACCGCCTCCGGGACGGAGCGCACGACGCCGGCAATAAGTTTTTCGCGCAAACCCGACAACCGCGCGGCTTCTGCCGGCAGGTGCCCGACGACGGCCTCCGCCGCCGCGGCGAAGGCCGCGATCGCCGGCGTGTCCAGGGTGCCCGACCTGATGTCGCGCTCCTGCCCGCCGCCGTGCTGGACAGGAGTCAGCTTCACGTCCCGCCGGACCAGCAGCGCACCCACGCCCACCGGGCCGCCGATTTTGTGTCCGCTGATGGCCATGGTGTCCAGGCCGGTTGCCCTGAAGTCCACCGGCAAGTGGCCGAACGCCTGAACGGCGTCCGAATGGACCGGGATCCCGTGCGGCTGCGCGGCCGCCACGATCTCCGCCACCGGCTGGACACTGCCGACTTCGTTGTTGGCCCACATCACCGCGACCAGCGCCACCGCGGCAGGGTCTGCTTCGATTTCATGCCGCAGCGCTTCCACCGACACCACTGCGTGAGCGTCGACCGGCAGCCAGACGACCTCGGCGCCTTCGTGCTTTTCCAGCCATTCCACCGTGTCCAGCACGGCAGGGTGTTCCACGGGCGAACACAGAATCCGCCGGCACTGGGGATCGGCGTCGCGCCGGGCCCAGTACAGGCCCTTGACGGCCAGGTTGTCGGCCTCGGTGCCACCGGAGGTGAAGATCACCTCGGATGGATGCGCTCCGGCTGCGGCGGCGATGGTTTCGCGGGCGTCCTCCACCACCCTGCGGGCGCGCCGGCCGGAGCCGTGCAGCGACGAGGGATTGCCGCTGCGGCTGAGTTCATGGGTAAGTGCGGCCAGGGCCTGCGCCAGAATGGGCGTGGTCGCCGCGTGGTCAAGATACACGGGCACGCAAGTATTTTACACGCCCTGAACGCCTGCGGCCCGAGCCGTCCCGTCCAGGCCGCTGGCGTTCGGGGAAGTCAGGCGGGTGGGTCCCGGTTGATCCTGGCACAACAAAAGGGTCCGTCGGGATCTGCGGCGACACTGTGGGACTGGTCGGCGCAGCCGGCCAGCATCCCTTCCAGCAGGGCAAGGTTCAGTCCGCACACTGTTTGGGTGTGGCTGCGCGCCAAGAGGTGGAAGGGGCAGTTCCCCAGCGCAAAACCAGCCTCGTCCGGCAGCGGCCGGTAACCGGTAGCGGCCAGGGCTGCCGCCATGTCGCCGGCACCGGCCCCCAGTTCGATGCCCTTGGACCGGGCCACCTCGGCCACCAGCTCGGACGCCGGACGGGCCGCCCGGGCGGATTCCTCCACCGCAGTGGCCAGCAGTTCACCGGCCAGGTCGTAGGAACGCTCGGGCACAGAGGCTGACACTTCCGGCACCGCTGCCGCATACACCTTGGCCGGACGACCGGAGCCGGGCCCGGATTTGCCGCTTAGTTTCCGAAATTCGATGGTCAGCAGTCCGTGCCCGGCCAGCGCGTCCAACTGCAGGGACACGGTGCTGCGCGGCAGGTCGAGGGCGGCAGCGGCCTGGTCCCGCGTCACCGGCTCGGCGCTGTGCCGGACGTATTCAAAAAGGCGGCGGCGCACGTCGTCGCCCAAGGCGGAGACTGCGGAAAGCCCGGGTCGCGGCTGGTCGCTCATGGCGCCCTCTCCGGTGGCAGGAACATTGACTTATGCGGCGTTGATTTCTAAAGTCGGGTATACCTATTTTAGAACATCCGGCCCTGTCCCGACAGGCAACGGCCGGTGTTCCCCAGAGATCGGCATCGGGGCCGGCCCGCTGGGTGCCCGCCGGCGCATAAAGGAGCGCTGCCATGGCAGAGAACCCGATCGTTATTGCGGGAGCCGGCCTGGCCGGCACCACTGCCGCAGAGGCCCTGCGCAGGGGCGGCTTCAGCGGGGAGATCGTGCTGGCCGGCGCCGAAGACCAACACCCCTACCTTCGGCCGCCGTTGTCCAAGAACTTCCTGGCCGGACGGGAGGATGCGCAGTCCCTGCTGGTGCAGCCGCCCGACTGGTATTCCGGGCAGAACATCCGGCTGTTGCGCGGCACCACGGTAGAGTCCTTTGATCCCGCCGCCCGCACCATCCTGCTCTCGGATGCGGCCACAGTGGAGTACTCGCAGCTGCTCCTGGCCACCGGAGCGTCGCCGCGCAGGCTGGAACTGCCCGGTGCCGGACTGGCGGGCGTGCATTACCTGCGGACTCTGCCCGACAGCGAATCCCTGCGCAGCGAGCTGGCGGCCGGTGACCGGCAGTTGGTCGTCATCGGCATGGGCTGGATCGGCATGGAAGTGGCGGCCACGGCACGCCAGCTCGGAAACGATGTCACGGTCTTGGGCCGCGGAGACATCCCACTCGCTGCTGCGCTGGGCGGGGTCATTGGCAGCATCTTCGCGGATACCCACCGCCGCGAGGGCGTCCGGCTGCGCACCGGGCGCTGGCCGGTGGAATTCCTCGGCGAGGACGGCAGGGTCAGCGGCATAGTGCTCGACGACGGCGAGCGCCTGCCTGCGGACGCGGTGCTGGTGGCGATCGGCGCGGTCCCGAATACGGCCGTGGCCGAGGCCGCCGGACTGGCCGTGTCCAACGGCATCGACACGGACCAGACGCTGCGCACCTCGGCCGGACACGTCTATGCTGCGGGCGACGTTGCCCGTGCCTACCACCCCGGCTATGGTGCACCGCTGCGCAGCGAGCATTGGGCGAACGCCATCGCCCAGGGCAAGACTGCAGCTGCCGCGATGCTGGGCCTGGAGGCGTCCACCGGCGATATTCCGTACTTCTACACCGACCAGTTCGGCATCGGGATGGAGTACTCCGGTTATTTCCCCTGGGCTGCGCAGAGCCAACCGGTGTTCAGGGGCAGCTACCAGGATCTGGACACGCTGGAGTTCATCGCGTTCTGGCTGCGTGAGGGCAAGGTGGTGGCTGGTATGAATGTAAACGTCTGGGACGTCCAGGAATCCATCCAGGATCTCATCCGTTCCGGCCGCACCGTGGATGCCGAGGACCTGTCCAATCCCGACAAGGAGCTGACCAGCCTATGAGCCAACCACTGACGGCGCAGTCGCCGTCCGGCGCCTTCCTCCCCGAGCTCTACCATCCGGTGCACGACTTCGGTGTCCGCAGGATTGACTTCAGCCGCCAGGTGGCACTGATGGCCATCGTCAACCGCACTCCCGACTCGTTTTACGACGGCGGACGGACCTTCGCGCTGGAAACCGCGATCGAAGCCTCCTTGGCGGCGGTGGCGGCGGGCGCGGATTGGGTGGACATCGGCGGCGTCCCGTTCGCACCGGGGCCGGCCTTGTCCGCGCCCGATGAGGCAGAGCGGATCGTTCCGGTGATCGAGGCCCTGCGGGCCCGCTCGAACGTGATCATTTCCGCCGACACCTTCCTGCCGGAGGTAGCCGAGGCGAGCATCCGCGCCGGAGCCAACGTCATCAACGACACCACGGGCCTCCACTATCCGGAGCTGGCGTCGGTCGTGGCGGAGGGTGGCGCACACCTGGTCATTACCCACTCGCTCGCCGCCCCGCGCACTGTGTATCCGCGCCCGCACTACAACGACGTGGTCGAGGACGTCGCCGGGTTCCTGCGCCGGAAGGTACAGCTGGCCCGGGCGCTGGGCGTCTCCGCCGATAAGATCATCGTCGACCCCGGCCACGACCTGAACAAGAACACCAGGCATTCGCTGGAGATTACCCGCCGCTTTGGCGAGATTGCCTCCCTCGGATATCCGTCGCTGGCGGCGGTCTCCAACAAGGACTTCATCGGCGAGACCCTGTCCCAGCCCAAACAAGAACGCCTGTCGGGCTCCCTGGCCGCCGCGGTGATGTGCATCATGAACGGTGCGAGGATCCTGCGCATGCACAATGTCCCCGAAGCCAGCTCCGCCATACGGATGACCGAGGCTGTGCTGGGCTGGCGCGAACCGTCCTGTCTGGAGCACAACATGGGCGACAGCAACGAACCGGCGACCCCGTGAGCCGCCCCATCCGCCGCATCCTTCCGCCGGGCCCGGAGCAGGCGTCGGACCAGCAGCTGCTGGCCTGGTACGGCAATGTTCCCCGCCCCGGCCCGTGGGTCCGGTTCAATTTCGTCTCCAGCGTGGACGGCGCTGCCACCTATCAGGGCCGCTCCGGAACTTTGGGCGACGAGGTGGACCAGCGGGTCTTCCTGCTGCTGCGCCGGCTGGCCGACGTCCTGCTGGTGGGTGCCGGCACCATTCGGGCCGAGGGCTACGGCGGCGAGTTGCTGGGCCCCGGGTCCCAGGCGTGGCGCTGTGCCCGCGGCATGAGTCCGCACCCGCCCGTCGCCGTGGTTTCGGCGTCGCTTGACCTGGACCCGGGCAGCGCATTCTTCACCGCGGCGCCGGTACGGCCGATTGTGCTGACCAGCGCCGCTGCGCCGGCCGTCCGGCGCCAGGCGCTCGAGCCGGTGGCCGACGTCGTTGACGCGGGCACAACCCATGTGGAACCGGCACTGATCGCGGAGGCGCTGGCCGCCCGCGGCTACCGGCAGATCCACAGTGAGGGAGGGCCCACTCTCTTCGGCAGTTTCCACGCGGCAGGACTGGTGGACGAGCTGTGCCTGACCATCAGCCCGCTGCTGGCCGGTGGAACCGCCACACGGATTTCGGACCACGTCACGGGTCAATCGCTGCAGCGGCTTCAGCTTCAGCAGGTACTGGAGTCCGGGTCGATGCTGCTGCTGCGCTATACCGCCGCAGTCGGCGCACCGTGGACCACGTCGCCAGACGGCGGCAACCTGACGACCGGCTCGCCATCGGCATAAGCGGTGACGCCCGCTGTACGCGGCCACTGGCACGACGGGCATACCGCCGCCGATCGGGCGGGCGGCGGGAGCGGTGGGCAGGCCGAACAGCGGGGCACGTCGTTGCCGGTGCCGGCCGGCACCCAGCGGAACCTGCGTGCCCGCCAGGGCGTTGACTGCTAAGTGAACCATTCCGTCCCCTCCCACCACCATCCGGGCGGACACCCCTCGACCGGGCGCGCCGGCCACCAGGTCGGCGAGCGCGGCCCACGTCCCGGCCCGCAGCCCGATGGGCCGCCGCAACGGCACGACCCGGAATGCCCGCCGCCGGCGGTTACACTGGGGCTCGCGCAGGATCCCGAGACCCTACGGAGAGGCACCCGGTGAGTTCACCATCCCACTACGATGTCCTGGGGCTGCCGGTGAATGCCACGCCGCACCAAATCAAGGCCGCGTACCGCAGAGCCGCCCGCGCCACCCACCCGGACCATGGCGGAGATGCTGCCGAGTTCCGCCGCGTAAACCTGGCCTATGAAGTCCTCAGCAACCCGCAGGCCCGGTCCCGCTACGACCGTTCCTATGGCGCCGGTGCGCCTGCGGGCAGCCGGACGGACAACGGCGGGTCCTTCGCTGCGGGCCCTGCAGCGAAGCCCTCTGCGCCCGGACGGCGCGGCCCCGCGGCTTCGGACGAGCCCGTCTACGTTCCCGCCTACGGCTCCCCCGAGGCCTCCACCGGCCTTCCGGAGCACATCGCCCGCCAGCACATCCACGGTGCCCCCCGTAAGCGCGGCATCTTCGGTGCCGGTGCCAGACTGCGCCGCGAGGCCCTGACGGTGCAACTCATCAGCCGGCAGATCCTGCCTGCCATCCCGTCCGCACGGCTGGTCAACGGCCTCCATTCACCGGCCGACAACGGCTTCATCGACCATGCCGTGCTGGCCGGCTACCGGCTGGCGCTGATCGATTCGATGCTGCTGCCGCGGGGGAACTTCCGCTGGGACGGCCGCACGCTGCACAAGGACGGCCGGGTGGTGGAACCGCCGCGGCTGGCACCGGCTGTGCGCCGGATGCAGGAACTCTTCCCGGAGCTCAACGTCACCGGATGGACGGTGATCCACTCCGCGGACGGCAACCTGCACGAACCGGTGATCGACTACACCCCCGGCTACGACCCGGACGGCATCGCCCCGGTACATATGGTTAATGCCGCCCGGCTGGTTCGCGAACTCAAACAGTTCCTGTCCTCCGGTCCTGCCCCCAATACCGTGCACGTCCCCTCGCTGGCCCGGCTGTTGGGCGGCATGCACGCCTGAGCGGCCTGCACGCGTGGAGTCCGGCAGGCGTGGAGTCCGGCAGGCACCTCTGAGCGGCCTGCTTGCTTGAACGTCGTATCCCCCTGTGGAAGCGGCCTGCCCCACCTGCGCTGCTCCCGGCCGGCTCGGGAATGCCGGGCGGGGAGGTCGGCGCGCTTAGGATGGAATCCGTGTTCCGCATCCTCTTCTACACCCCCGAAATCCCCGGCAATACCGGCAACGCCATCCGGCTGGCCGCGGTCACCGGCGCCGAACTGCATCTGGTCGAACCGCTGGGCTTCAGCTTCGAAGACTCCAAGCTGCGCCGCGCCGGACTGGACTACCACGATCTGGCCGTGGTCCAGGTCCACCAGGATCTGGAGGCGGCATGGGAAGCCCTGCAGCCGGAGCGGGTCTTCGCGTTCACGTCCGACGGCGAGCGCTCCTACACTGACGTTGCCTACCTTCCCGGCGACGTCCTGATGTTCGGGCCGGAGTCTGTTGGGCTTCCGGCTTCAGTCAAACAGGACACCCGCGTGACGGCGCGGCTGCGCCTGCCCATGCTTCCCACGCTACGGTCGCTGAACCTGGCCAACTCGGCTTCCATCGCCGTCTATGAAGCCTGGCGGCAGCATGGTTTTGCCGGGGCGCAACTATAGCGCCTGCTCCCCGGGCCGCTGCAGCGTGTCGGCCGAAGCGCTGCGTCCCCCGGTGGACGGATAGACTGGGAACCTATGGATACGCCACAGCCGTCTGATCGCCTGGCCAGCCCCGGTCATTCCACTGGGGACAACGACTACGCACCGGATGACGACGCCTCCGTGCTGCACGCCGACCAACTGACCGGCGGAACAGAAGAAACCGAGCGGCGGCCAATGCCCGCCGTGACCAAGTGGCTTCTGCTGGCCCTGGCCGCCGTCGTGGTGATCGTGGGGGCCATTGCCGTAGCGGGGGCCTTGAGCGGAACCTCGGACCGGGACATCACCACCGCTGACGACGTTGTTTCCAGCCAGCAGGAAGTGGAAGGCGGCGGCACGGTGGACTCCTCGGTCTCGCTGAGCAAAAACGCCGCCGTGCTGACCTTCCGCGGCGTTCAGGCTTCCGAAGGACGTACCTACCAGGTGTGGCAGCTTCCGCTGGACGGTTCCGCGCCGGTCTCGGCCGGAACCATTGAAGCGGCTGACATCACGTCGAGCAACCCGGTGGTCATCGAGGGCGTCGCCACGGCCCGCGAACTGGCCGTTTCCGTCGAGGCACCCGGCGGAGCCGAGTCCCCCAGCCTGCCGTTCGCCGTCGTCATCCCGACCGCCACCCCGTAGCCCCGCAAAGGCGGAAGGCCCGTGCGGCGCGGGCCCGCCGGAGTCGCACGGCGCCGTTGGCGGCGCCCGCTAACGGCGGTACGTCCGCACAAGGTGTGACGCCGCGTCAGAATCCGGCGATGGTCTCCGGGGTATTGATCTCAACCACATGGAAAGCTTCGGCACTGCGGCCCGCGGGGAGGCCGCCGCGGGCCCCGTTCTCCGCCAGGTTGTGCCGCACGCGGGCGTCCATCGCCGCCAAGTCCGGGTGCTGGCTCGCGTGGATCCGGATCGCGGCCAGCTTGGTGTCGACGTAGTCGGTGATGTCCACGTAGTGGTTCTCGCGTTCCCGCGGTCCGCCGTAGAACCACAGGTAGGGGACCTTGTAAGCGGCCAGTCCTGCTTCAAGCAGTTCGGGGTACGCGTAAGGGTTCTCCACAGCCGGATAGATCGCACGGGTGACAATTTCGCCGCAGGCCAGATGGTCCGGGTGGCTCTTTTGGATCCGGTCCCAGGCACGCTCCGGGTGCATGGACATCACGACGTCGGGACGGATCCGCCGCATCAGCTCCACCGTCTGGCGGATCACCTGGTGGGAGGGCTCCAAATACCCGTCCCGCTGGTGCAGGAAATGCAGGTCCGTCACACCCGCGAGCGCGGCAGCCTTGGCCTGTTCGGCCGCGCGCAACTCCACGATGCCGGCACGGTCAGCCTCGTCGAAGCCGCCGGCGTCGCCGTCGGTCATGATGCAGTAGCTGACGTGCACACCCGCGGTCGTCCAGCGCGCGATGGTACCTGCCGCGCCGAAGTCCAGGTCATCCGGATGGGCAGCAAACACCAGGACCCGTTCCGGCCGGAACTGCTCAGGTGTCACTGCGGCTAGCCCTTCCGCCGGCGGATTTCGGCGGCAGCCTGCGGCAATACCGTGGCCAAGTCGCCGACGATGCCAAAGTCGGCAATCTCGAAGACGGGTGAGTCGGCGTCGTCATTGACCGCCACAATCACCTTGGCCGTCTGCATACCGGCCTTCTGCTGGATGGCTCCGGAGATTCCCGCTGAGACGTAGAGCTGCGGCGAGACGGTTTTGCCGGTCTGGCCCACTTGCGCCGAGTGCTCAATCCAACCGGCATCGGTGGCAGCCCGGGACGCGCCCACAGCACCGCCGAGGGCGTCGGCCAAATCCTCGATGGGAGAGAAATCGCCGCCCGTGCCCCGGCCGCCGGCCACCACGACGCGTGCCTCGGTCAGTTCCGGCCGGCCGCTGGCGGCCTTCTCCGTACGGTTGGTGATGCGGGCGGCGGGGCCGAAGTCCCCGGCGTCAACCGTCACGACCTCCGGCACGGCCACGTCGGCCGCCGGAGCTGCGGCCACTACGTTGGCCTTTACCGTGATGATCGGAATGCCTGTGGTGACCTTGGCCTGCACCGTGTAGGAACCGGCCAGCACGCTCTTGGTCACGGAGAGTGCGGGGGAAACGCCAATGGCATCGGTGATCACGCCAGAAGACAGCTTGATCCCGGCCCGGGCAGCGATCTCCTTGCCTTCGAACGTGTTGACCAGCAGTATCGCGCCGGCGGCTGCCTCCCGGGCGGCAGCGGCCAGGAAGGCAGCCTTCGGTGCAACCAAGGCGCCGTTGAGGTCTGCGGCCGGCCGGTAGATGGTGCCGACCCCATAGTCCCCCAGCGACGTCCGCACGGCGTCAGTAAGATCTCCAGCGAACGCCGCCACCGGTTCGCCGATGCTGCGGGCCAAGGTCAGCAGTTCCAGTTGGCCCTTGTGCAGGGCTTGGCCGGGATTGTCGATAAAGACAAGAACAGTAGTCATGGTGCCGATATCCTTCGCGGTTTCCGTGGCGGACTAGAGCAGGTTCTGGGCGGCCAGGTAGTCCACCAGACGGATGCCGGCGTCGCCCTCATCCGTAATGATGGTGCCCTGCGACCGCGGCGGACGCGCTTCTGCGTTTTCGACGGCGGTCCAGGCGCCGGCGGTGCCGACCTGGCCGGGCTCGATGCCCAGGTGCGCCAGCGAGACGGTGGAAACCGGCTTCTTCTTGGCGGCGATGATGCCCTTGAAGTTCGGATAGCGCGGTTCATTGATCTGGTCGGTGACAGAGACCAGCGCGGGCAGTTCGGCTTGCAGGCTGTCCGCGTGGGTGTCGCCGTCCCGGCGGGCGCGTACGGTGGTTCCGTCCACCTCCAGGCTGGCAGCGAACGTCAGTTGCGGCAGGCCGAGCCGCTCGGCCAACTGCGCCGGGACCAGCGAGGTCTCGCCATCGGTGGACGCCATGCCGGTGATCACCAGGTCAACGTCGCCCAGGCTGCGGATGGCGGCCGCCAGGGCCAGCGACGTGCCGGCGGCGTCGGAACCGGCGAGTGCGTCGTCGTTCACGTGCACGCCTTCGGTGGCGCCGATCTGCAGCGCTTTCTTCACGGCTGTGGCGGCCGCTGCCGGCCCCATGCTCAGCGCGATCACCCGGTTGCCCGCCTTCGGGCCGCCGCGCTCCTCCACCAACTGCAAGGCCGCTTCGATGGCGTACTCGTCCAGTTCGGAGAGGATGCTCTCGGACCTGTCCACCGTTGCCGGAGCACCGGTCAGGTGCCGGTCGAACTGTGCGTCCGGTACGTGCTTGACCAGCACCACAATGTTCAAGGCTGTGCCTGCTGCTTTTTGCATCCTCGCTGAACTTCCTTCCGCCGTCGGCGGCCCGCGCGGGTGTTGCGGGTCGCTGCAAACACCCTAACCTTACCGGCAACGCTGCGGCGGTAAACACCTGCGGCCCCGCCGTCAGTGGCAGGGCCGCGGGCGCATGACAACGACGGGGTCGGTCAGGCTTGGCCTTCGCCCAGAGTCACGTCGACGCTGTGTTCTTCGCCGCCGCGCAGGTAGGTGACCTTGACGGTACTTCCGGCCGCCTGTTCCCGGATGGCCGCAGTCAAGGACTGGCTGTCATCGATCGCCCGGTTTTCCACCCGGGTGATGACATCGCCCTTCTGCAGGCCGGCCTGCTCCGCCGGCGAGCCCTTGACCACCTCGACGACGTCGGCACCGACAGAGAACTGCGTGCTGCCGGAGGAGTTGCCGGAAGCCTTGGCTGTCACGGACACACCAAGCTGGCCGTGGCTCGCTGTCCCGTCTGCGATCAGGTCCCGGGCAATGCGCTGGGCGTAGTTGCTCGGAATGGAGAAGCCGACGCCAATGCTTCCGCTGTCTTGGCTGGCGGACGCGATGGCCACGTTGACTCCAATGACCTCCCCTTTGGTGTTCACCAGGGCGCCGCCGGAATTGCCGTGGTTAATGGCCGCGTCGGTCTGGATCACGTTCAAGAAGATGCTGCCTTGGTTCGCAGACTGTTTCTCGCCCGGGAACTGGAAGTTGAACTGGTCCCCCGGACCGGGTTTGGCTCCGTCACCGGAATTTTCCGGCACCGCAGAGGACGAAACGCTGATGGTTCGGCTCAAGGTTGACACGATGCCGTCCGTGACGGTGCCGGCCAGGCCCAGCGGGGCGCCAATGGCGATGGTGGTGTCGCCAACATTGAGTTTGTTGGAGTCGGCAAATACCGCCGGAGTAAGGCCCTTGGCGTCGATCTTGATCACGGCCAGGTCTGAGAGCGGATCGGTGCCGACGACCTTGGCTTGGTGCACCCTTCCGTCGCTGGTGCGCACCTCGACGTTGGGATCGGCGGTCTGGCCGCCCAGCGTTACTACGTGCGTGTTGGTGAGGATGTGGCCCTCGGTGTCCAGAATGATGCCCGAACCGGATCCGCCGGTATTGCCGCTGGCGACCGAGATCGTCACCACGCTCGGGGAGGCCTTGGCGGCTGCGGCAGTGATTTCGTTGACGGAATCGGTGTTGTTGACGATCAGCTGCTCCGGGGCACTGCCGGTGATGGCGGTGCCGGCAGAGCCGTCAGCCAAAGCCTGCGAGCCCACAGCGACGCCGCCGCCGGCCAGGCCCGCCAACAGCATTCCTGCAATCAGCGTCCCGGTGCCGAAACGCTTCCTTGCGCTCACTGCGGCCGGCTGCCCCAGGCCGTCACGGGAACCCGGCCCGCGCCCGTAGCCGAATGCGCCCCCCTGGCCATAGCCCTCCTGGCTGCCCTGGCCGGCGGTTTGGCCGTACGAGGGTACGGCGTACTGGCCGAAAGTTCCCGCGGCGGGCTGGCCGTACTGAGGCTGCGGGGCGCCCTGGAGCGGCTGTTGCCGGGACTGCTCCTGAGGCTGCTCCTGCACCGGAACCTGACGTGCTGCATCCGGCGCCGGACGCCGGAAATGCTGGGCGTCATCCTCTGCCGCCCGCTCGCCAGCCGCGAAGGACGGTGGATTCTGCGGCTGCGGGGGCATGGCCCGGCCGGGGCGCTGCTGCGGTTCCTCGTTGTTCTCGGTCATGGCAGGTCCTTTCTGTGTCTGCCATCCACTATGCCCCGCGTGGCTGGGATAACCTCGCACGTTTCCTGTAAGCATTCTGGGAATCAGCCGTACGCGAAAGGTGCGGCTTCCCCGCCCCGGTCGGGGCTGCCACCGGCCACAGTACGGCGGGAAACAGCGGCGGATGGCTGCGGATAGGACCACGACGCTCGTCCGTGCAGCCGGCCTTCGGGCCGGGGGCGTTCGCCGCGGGCGGAGGCTGCGCGGTGGACTGGGCCAAACGCAGGCCCATAGAATCACCAGTGGGTGGATCCGCCCCGGCCGGGGCAGGACCATGCCGACGAGCCGGGGCACCACGGCCCCGGTTTGCGTTGCTGAAGGGACCACAATGCGTTCACCGCTCAGGCGTCTGGCGGCCGTAGCCGGCCTGACGGCAGTCTTCCTTGCGCCGGCAGCACTGGCGCACGCGGTCCCGCCGGTCGACATTCCGCCGGGCGAGTTCGTCGTTGACCAGGCCGGTGTGCTGGGCTCCCGGACCGGCGAAGTCGAGGACGCAGTACGTAAATTGCAGCAGTCCGAAGGCCTGAGCGTCTACCTCGTTTTCGTGGATCAGTTCACCGAGCCGTCCGACCGCAATAAATGGGTGCTGGATGCAGCGAAGCTGAACTCGTTGGGGTCCACAGACAGCATGCTTGCGGTGGCAGTGGACACGCGCGAGGCTCGTTTCCAGTCGGCCGAAGGCAACCCCGTGGTCTCCCGGGACCAGAACATCTACCAGTCCGTCGTGCCGGCGCTGAGCAAGGACGATTGGGCAGACGCAGCGCTAACGGCAGTGGCTGCCGTCGAGGACGCTGCCTCCGGCGGTGACGGTTCCGTCAAAACCGCTGGCGCCAACGGCGGTGTTTCGCTGGGCCCGATGCTGCTGATCGGAGGCGTCGTCGTGGCCGGCGGCGGCGCAGCCCTGCTGTACTCCCGGTCCAGGCGGACCAAAAGCCAGGGCCGCCAGCCGCAGCTGCAAACCGGTTCCAACGGCCGGCCGCTGGATCCGCATGACGCGATGTCGGTGGAGGACCTTCGGAAGAAGGCCGGCAGTTTGCTGGTTGCCGCCGACGACGCGATCAAATCCAGCGAGCAGGAGCTGGGCTTCGCCATGGCGCAGTATGGCGATGAAGCCGTGCAGCCGTTCCGCCAGGACATCGCGGCAGCAAAGTCCCACATGATGGAGTCGTTCAAGCTGCAGCAGCAGCTGGATGACCATATCCCGGACACCGAGGAAGAGCAGCGGGCCTGGCTCGGAGACATCATCCGCCGGTGTGAAGCAGTCAACGACTCCCTCCAGGCCCACAAGGAAGACTTTGACGCGCTGCGCGAGTTGGAAAAAACCGCCCCCCAGGCGCTTGAGCAGGCCCGGAGTGCTGCCCGGGAAACGCGCAGCCGGCTGGATAACGGCATGGCAAGGCTCCAGGAGCTTCGCGCCCGTTACGCCGACAGTGCGCTGCAACAGGTCGCCGACAATATCAGCCAGGCCGGCGAGCGGCTGGATTTCGTGGAGAACGCGGCCGGAACCGCTCAGGACAAGCTTGATGCAGGGGACCGTAGTGCTGCGGTGATTGCTGTGCGCGCTGCCGAGGAGAGCCTGCATCAGGCCAATATCCTGCTGGAGGCTATCGCCAAGACGGCCAGGGACCTCGACGACGCCCGCACCAGCATGGACCGGATCATCTCCGACGCTACGCAGGATATTGCTCAGGCAAGGGCCATTATCGCTTCCGGGCAGCACCCCGAGCTTGCCGGTCCCGTGGCGGGGTTGGAAGCCGCCCTGTCGTCCGTCCAGAGCGAAGCCGCCGGAGGACGCGTCGACCCGGTCATGATGGTGCAACGGCTTGAAAAGGCCGTGGAGCAGCTGGACGCTGCGCTTTCCGGCATCCGGGACTCCCAGGACCGCAACAGGCGCGCCCGGGAGGCGCTGCAGCACGCCATCATGTCCGCACAGGCCCAGATTTCGGGTACCTCGGACTACATTCAGGCCCGGCGGGGCGGTGTGGGCAGCGAGGCGCGCACCCGGCTGGCGGAGGCCGAACGGAACCTTGACCATGCGCTGGCTATCGCCGAATCCGATCCGGAGCAGGCCCTCAACTACGCGCGCCAAGCCAACGCCCTGGCGCAGCAGGCCAGCCAGATGGCTCAGCAGGATGTGGACGGTTTTGGCGGCATGGGCGGCATGGGCGGTTTCGGCGGAGGCGGAATGTTCGGTGGCCGGGGCGGCGGCCTGGGCGGGGCGATCCTCGGTGGCATCCTGATCGATTCCATTCTGCGCGGCGGTCATGGATCACAAGGCGGAGGCGGGATCTTTGGCGGCGGTGGCGGTGACGTTTTCGGCGGCGGTGGTTTCGGCGGGTTCGGCGACGGAGGCGGCTTCGGAGGCGGTTTCGGTGGCTTCGGCGACGGCGGCGGCGCGGGTGGCAACTTCTAGACCAGAGACACCGGGCAGCCATCCGGTTGCTTGGAACGCAATCAGTTCGAATAACCCGAATCGAAAGGCATCATCGTGGTAAAGCACTCCATATTCGGCCGCATGGCACAGCTGGCCAAGGCAAACATCAATGCCCTGCTCGACCAGGCGGAGGATCCGCAGAAGATGCTGGACCAGATGGTCCGCGACTACACGAACAACATTGCCGAAGCCGAAAGCGCCGTCGCGCAGACCATCGGCAACCTGCGCATGCTGCAGGACGACTACAACGAAGACATCGAGAACGCGCAAAGCTGGGGTGCCAAGGCGCTGGCTGCCAGCAAGAAGGCCGACGAATACCGCGCCGCAGGGCAGGCTGCCGAGGCCGAGAAGTTCGACAACCTCGCCAAGGTGGCCATCCAGCGCCAGATCTCCTCTGAGAACGAGGCCAAGGGCGCCGAGCCGACGATCTCATCGCAGACCGAAATCGTCGAGAAGCTCAAGCAGGGGCTCAATCAAATGAAGTCCAAGCTGAACGAGCTGCAGAACAAGCGCGATGAGCTGATCGCCCGGGCCAAGACCGCCCAGGCACAGTCGCAGGTACACGACGCGATCAAGAGCATCGACATTCTGGATCCGACCAGCGAGGTTGGTCGCTTCGAGGAGAAAATCCGCCGCGAGGAAGCAAAGGTCCGGGGCCAGGCCGAGCTCTCCGCCTCCAGCCTGGACGCCCAGTTCGAGAGCTTGGAAGACCTCGGCGAACAGACAGAGGTGGAAGCGCGCCTGGCCGCTCTGAAGTCCGGCACCGGCCCGGCGCCGTCCTCACTGGAAGCCGGCAAGGAAGCCACGTCCGAAAGCTACTGACCTCTCGCCGCCCGCGGCGCTTTTACACGGAAAAGCTCCGGCCGCACCTTCCATGGTGTGGCCGGAGCTTTTTGCTGTGCCCGGTCAGGTTCGGACCGCTGACCGGACCTCGTTCAGGCGGCCACAGGGGTGCGGTCAGCGCCGTGGCTTCGCTGTCCGGAGCGGGCGTCTCCCCATAAGACGCCGCGGGTCCAGGGGGACGTCCCGCTCGCGGCGCAAGGCCTTCGGGTTGAAATGCCGGGGCCGGTGCTCTTCCGTCTCCAGTACGCCGGCCGCCGCTTCCCGCGCCGCCGCAGCAGCTTCCTCGTCCGGCACCGGCACCTGACGACGCCGGGAGCGCTCCGCGGACTTCGCTGCCGGCCGCTCGGCGGCTGGCGCGGCAGCCGAAAGAGGGCGGGCATCCGTGAGCAGCCTGGACCCGGTTCCTCTCCCGAAACGCTGCTGCGCATAGAGGATCCATCCGGCAAGTGCAAGGTAGGAAGCCAGGACCAGCCACGCCGGGACGGCCTGCAGCGCGTCGGTCATCGAACCATGCACGCCGTGCGCGGCATCGACAAGCCGGTCCTCAACCTCGGTGCCTGCGGCGATGCGAACTGCAAAGAACGCGTAGTAGGCGGTCCCCAGCCCGGCGAGCAGCAGCAGGTAGCCTTGAGCCTTTTCCAAGGCCCTTCCGCTGGCGGGCCACCGGTTCCCGGCGGCGGCTCCCAGCCACGCCGCGGCGGCGCACAACAGGCCGAAGCTCGCGAGCAGGCCCAGTACGTAGGCCACGACATCCGCAACCGAGGGTGCGGCCGCGTCCCTTTCCCCGGCGGCTCCGGGTACCAGATCCGGCAGCTGGGGCGCAAGGGAAGCCAGACCAATGACCGCGCCGGCAGCGGCCATGCCGCCAAGCCGGATCCGGGAACCGCCTGCTGGTTCTGCCGTCTGCATCAACGGCACCCGCCCGCCGGCAACCAGGAAAGATGCCAACAGGACCAACAGCATCCCGGTAGCCGCGGAGATGTAGGCCAGGCGGCCGGCAGCTGTTGCGGGCGCCCCTGCGGCCAGCACCGCTAGCGAAAAGGACACGGTGTACCCGCCGGTTAAGGCAAGGGCTGCGGCGGAGGACCAGCGTAAGGCGGCGGAGGAGGACGTCCCCGAGGAGCGGGCGGCGACCATCGCAAGCCAGGCCGGTAACAGCAGCAGGCTGCATGGGTTGAACAGGGCTGCTACTCCAGCGGCAAGGGCATAGCTGGGCACTGGTTCAGGCATGGATCAACAGCGATCTTTCCGAGGAAAATCGGGAGCAGGTGGCACCATTCTATCCAGACTGCCTGGAGGCCCGGGTACGCGAAAGCCCCGCCCATTGCCGGGCGGGGCTTTTGCTCTTTGTTGCGGGGAGAGGATTTGAACCTCTGACCTCTGGGTTATGAGCCCAGCGAGCTACCGAACTGCTCCACCCCGCGGCGCAGTGAATACATTACCGGCCGCGGGGTGGTGAAGCAAATCGGTTAGCCGCCCTCGGTTGCCGCCGGGGACGGCTGCCCGGTCGCGCCGCCGGTGCCGCCTTTGGGGGCGGAGCCGGTGATGGCGGCCTCGGCGTCGATCGCATCCTGCAGTGCTGCCTGGAGCCGCTTCTGGGCTTCGCCGTAGGCGGCGAAATCGCCCTTCGCCAGCGCTGCCTGTCCCTCTTGGATGGCGGTACGGGCGGTTTGCAGTGCCTTTTGGAGCTTTTCCTCCGAGCTGGTCGTGGTCGGCGCTTCCGGTGTGGCCGGCGTCTCGCCGACGTTTCCTTCGTCACCCGTCTTGGCGCCCGAGTCGCCCTGGAAGACCTGGTCCAGTGCTTCGGACAGGGTGGGGGCAAAGCCCACTGACTCGCCGAAGCTCACCAGGACCCGGCGCAGGATCGGGTAGGAGGATGCGCCGGAGGACTGGACGTAGACCGGCTGCACGTACAGCATGCCGCCGCCGACGGGCAGGCTGAGCAGGTTGCCGTTCTTGACCTCGGAAGCGCCCTGGCGCAGCAGGTTCAGTGCCTGCGAGACTTCGGTGTCCGAGTTGAACAGGTTCTGCGCCTGGCCCGGACCGGGGACGGTGATGTCGCGCGGCAGTTCAAGCAACCGCAGCGTGCCGTAGTCCTTCGACTTCTCGCCGTCCTTGCCGGTACCGGCGTCTGCGTTAGCGGACAGGAAGCCGTACAGCACGTTGCGTGCCTGCTCCCCCGGCACACCGAACGGAATGAACGGGGTGGTGAGCGAGAAGGTCGCCGCATCCTGGTTGGGCATCTTCAGCGACAGGTAGTACGGGGGCTGTTTGACCGTGGAGCCCTCGCCCAGTGTCGGGTCGGTCGGGACGCTCCAGGCGTCGGAGTTCTCGTAGAAGCGGCTGACGTCGGTCACGTGGTATTTGGTCAGCAGTTCCCGCTGTACCTTGAACAGGTCCTCCGGGTAGCGCACGTGGGCCATCAGGTCCGCGGACATTTCGCTGTACGGCTTGATCGTCGTCGGGAACACCTTTTCCCACGCCTTGAGCAGCGGATCATGGTCGTCCCAGGCGTACAGGTTCACGGAACCGTCGTAGGCATCGACGGTTGCCTTGACGGCATTGCGGATGTAGTTGACTTCCCGTGCAGGCAGCGCCACCGTGGCGCCGCCGGTGGTAGCGGAGTCGACGGTCGCGGACTCCAGTTGCTGCGGGGTGGAGTACGGGAAGTGCTCGCTGGTGGTGTAGGCATCGACGATCCACTTCACGCGGCCGTCAACGATCGCCGGATAGGCGTTTCCGTCGACTGTCAGGTACGGAGCGACCTTTTCGATGCGCTGGCGCGGATCCCGGTCATAGAGGATCTGCGACTCGGAATTGACCGCGTCCGAGAGCATCAGGTCGGTCGACTGGAACTTCAGCGCATAGACCAGCCGGTTGAACCAGTTGCCGATGCTGGGTCCGCCGTCGCCGTTAAAGGTGTTCCGGGTGTCGGTTTCAGCATTGGCGCTCTGCGGCCGGTCGATTTCGATCGGAGAACTGCCTTCGGGCGCACCGACGACCGAGTAGTCCGGAGATTCTTCGCCGAAGTAGATCCTGGGTTCGTAGGTCGAATCGTTGCCCAGCACGCCCTGTGACGGGATGCCCGAGAGCATGAACGACGGCTTGCCGTCCGGCTCCACCCGGGAGCCGGCTGCCGCAACCACGCCATAGCCATGGGTGTAGAGCAGGTGTTCATTGACCCAGCCGTCGGGCACGCCGGCGGTGTTCAGTTCGCGCACGGCAATGACGGTGTCCTGGACCTTGCCCTTGACGGTGTAGCGATCCACGTTCAGGGTCTTGCCGAACTGGTAGTACTGGCGGAATTGTTCCAGCTGGGCGAAGGCGTCCGAGACCAGGTTTGGATCCAGCAAGCGGATGTTGGCGGTGGTTTCGGCGTCTTTGCGCAGCGCGCCGGCCTCGGCTTTCACCGTGGCTTCATAGTTGGTGGTCTGGACGTCGTTCAGTCCGTAGGCCAGCCGTGTCAGGGCAATGTTGCGCTCGATGTACGCGGCCTCGGCGTTCTGCTCGTTCGGGACCACCTGGAACCGCTGGACGATCCACGGGTAGACACCACCGGCGAGGATGGCGGTCACGATCAGCATGGCGGTGCCCACGATCGGCAGGCGCCAGCGGCCGATGAAGGCCGAGACGATGAAGAGGATTGCCACCAGCACCGCGGCGACGGCCAGGATCGCCTTGGTGGGAATTACGGCGTGGACGTCGGTGTAGAGCGCACCGGTCCAGTTACCGGCGTTGGACTGTACGGTGGCGTAGCGGTCGAGCCAGTAATTGATGCCCTGCAGCAGCAGGAACAGGGCGGCAAAAACGGCCACATGGATCTTCGCAGCAGTGGAGGCGAAGAAGCCCTTGTCCTCAAGCCGGATGCCGCCGTAGAGGTAATGGGTCAGCAGGCCGGCGATGCCGGCAATCAGCACCACGCTGATCAGGTAGCCGTTGATGAAGCCCAGGAACGGGAGGGTGTTCATGTAGAAGCTGTAGTCCAAACCGAACTGCGGATCGGTCTGGCCGAACGGCTGCTGGTTGAAGAACAGCAGGACGGTCTGCCATGCCGAGGCGGCGGCGGTGCCGGCGAAACCGCCGAGCACTACCGGGACGCCGATCATCAACAGCCGGCGCACTGGTTCCAGTTGCTGCTGGTAACGGTTCAGGTTGTCTTGCATCGAGCTGTCCGGCGCGTACACCGGGCGCGACCGGTAGGCCAGGCGCAGGCTGAAATAGACGGCGAGGCCCATGATCAGGAAGGCGATCAGGAAGATGGCAATTTTGGTGCCGTTTTCCTTGAGCATGACTTCCAAATAGCCCAGCTGGTTGTACCAGAGGATGTCTGCGTAGATCTGGGAGAAGAAGACAAACCCGATCACCAGGACTGCCACCACAATCAGGGTGGGTACCAGTGCGGAGCGCTTCTTGCCAGGACTGCTGGGCGGTGTTGGCCGGTCATTGTAGGACCGGTCTTGTCCGAACGTCACTCGTTACCTCGTTGTCTGCATGCGCGGCATCGCGGCGAAACCGCCGCTGCTGGGGAGACTCCCCCTAGTTGCCACGAACGGACGCCTCGGAGGGTTCCGTTCCCATTCTGCCTTGTCGGCACCGGCACCGGCGAACCGCTGCCAACGTCGGCCGGGACTGTTGCCTGAATGTAACCGGCAGCGGCTGAAACGAATTAACCGCAGCCGGGCAGAGCGGAGGCGTCCCCGCCGTCGCCAATCAGCGTGACAGCTTTAACGGCCTCGTCCAGGGTGGCCACCGGAACCACCTGCAGTCCCTCCGGGATGTGACCGGCAACCTCGGCGCAGTTCGCCTTCGGTGCCAGGAACACTGTGGCACCGGCGCCGTGCGCGCCGATCATCTTCTGCCGGATGCCGCCGATGGGCCCGACGCTGCCTTCGGCGTCGATGGTGCCGGTCCCGGCGAAATGCTTGCCGCCGGTCATTGCACCTGGCGTGAGGGTGTCGATGATGCCCAACGCGAACATCATGCCCGCGCTCGGGCCGCCGACGTTGTCCAGCTGGATTTTCACCTCGAACGGGAAGTCGAACTCGGTCCCCAGCAGGACGCCGAGCTGGTAGTCGCCCTCGGCGTTGGCCTGCGGTGCGACGTCCACCTTCTTGGCGCGGCCGTCCCGCACAATGCCCAGTTCCACCGGAGCACCCGCACTGGCATTGAGCTCCTCGCGCAGGACCTTGATGCCGGTGACTTGCCGTCCGTTGATCGTGCGGATCGCATCTTTCAGCTTCAACACCCCTGCCGCCGCGGCGTCCGGGGTGAAATCGGCCACCGAGAGGGTCTGCGAGTACTTTACGTCCAGCTGGGTCAAAGCCGCAGCGACTGATGACTCCTGTGACGACGTCATCAGCGCGGCATTTTGCTGTTGGATGTCGTCCTGGGTGACGTCCGGCGGGTAGACCAGGTCCGAGGGTGCGACGCTGCGCTGCGGGTCGAGCCAAGCGGCCAGGACCTGCAGGATATTGACGTGCGAGTTGGGGCCGCCCTCCACATACACCGTCGTCAGATCGAGCGCGCCCGAGGTCTTGTACGTCCGACGGTCCGGGATCTCAATCAGCGGGGTGCCGGAGACCTCGCCGATGGTGTTGATGGCCGGCCCCGGGGTTTCGATGACGTATCCGGCCGGCAGGGCCAATCCTCCTGCCCCGGCCACAACAGCAACAGCGGCAGCGGCCGCCATGACCGGCCGCCTGCGGTTCCCGGCATGGTCGGCACCCGGCTGCGGTCCGGCAGTGTCGCCAATCCAGCTATCCGTGCCGTGCTCGGTGCCGTTGTTGGTGGACTGTCTCACCTGATGGATTCCTTCTCGCTGCTGGCCGGGCCGTACACCTGCTGCACGGCAGCCCGGCAGGCGCTAGGGCGCCTGCTCTAGCGTACGCCGTCGGGCTGGCATCGGTGCTGCCGCGCCTGCTCGGCCTTCAGCGAACTGCTGTCCCTCGGCGCGACAAGGAATCCCGGCTGCCGTAACGTGGGAATCACGCAACACCCCGGGCGCAGCCCCCGTTGCCTTCCCGGCAGCCGCTGCGGCCCGTACCCGCTTTAACCCTCGAGGACCGGTGGTAGTGATGACCCCAAAGCAGCCCGACGACGACGCGCAGGATCCGCTGTCGGAGATGTTCGCCAAGCTCTTCGGAGGCCAACCAGGGTCGATGGACCCCGCGGAGATCGCCAAAGCTGCCGGCCTGCCCTCCGACCCCACCGTCCTGGCGCAGATGTTCCAGCAGGTCCAGGCAATGATGAGCGCCCCTTCGGAAGGTCCCGTCAACTGGAAACTGGCCCACGAAAGCGCGCGTAAGGTCGCGGCCTCGGATAGCGATCCGTCCGTCTCCTCATCGCAAAGCCGGGCGGTTGATGAAGCACTCCGGCTGGCCGAGATGTGGCTGGATCCGGCCACGACCATCCCCGGCACCGGCGTTCTCGGGCGGGCATGGTCCCGCGCTGAGTGGGTCGAGGCAACGCTGCCGACCTGGAAGCGGATGACGGAACCGGTGGCCAACAGCATTGCGTTCGCCCTGACTACCGCTTTGACCGAGCAGGTGCCGGAAGAAATGAAGCAGATGCTCGGCGGCGCTCACTCCATGCTGCAGAACCTTGGCGGCGCGATGTTCGGCATGCAACTGGGCCAAGCTGTCGGGGCGTTGGCCAAGGACGTGGTCTCCTCCAGCGACATCGGCATTCCGCTGGCCGAAGGCAAAATGGCCCTCCTGCCGTCCAACGTGAAGTCCTTCGGCGAGGGCCTGGACATTCCCGCGCAGGACGTCCTGCTGTTCCTGGCCATCCGGGAGGCGGCCCACACGCGGTTGTTCACCCACGTTCCGTGGCTCTCCGGCTATCTGCTGGGCGCGATCGAAAGCTATGCCCGGGGCATCCACATCGATATGAGCCGGATCGAGGAAGTCGCCCGCGATCTGGATCCCACGAACCCGGAGTCCATGCAGCAGGCTCTTTCGCAGGGCGTCTTCATGCCGCAGCGCACGCCGGAGCAGGATGCTGCGCTGGCCAAGCTGGAAACGGCCCTAGCCTTGGTCGAAGGCTGGGTGGACGAACTGACCGCCAGCGCCGCAGCCAACC
>NZ_JBNHHB010000057.1:0-31621 GCF_059091905.1 Arthrobacter sp. Dra40 | reverse complement strand
GCGGAACTCGGCGGGATAGGGCTTGGGCACAGGAACATCCTTCCTGCAAGGAATGAATCCTCACAAGTCAGGAGTCAACTGAATTGGGGGCAGTCCCTTTTGCTGGCGCAGCAGGTCCTGGTTGAGTATTGACTCGAGCATTGACCAGATCCTGGGCTGGGTCGGCAGGGTGCTGCAGTGACGCGGTGAGGCGGCTTGTCCATCTCCGCTTAGTCACCCCCGCGTGAGTAGCGAGCGAGGTCTCTGGGATCGCTGAGGACGCGGTGTGCTGAGTCGATACCGCAAGACTCGTCCGCCTCCTGTTCCGTCCTTGGTGATTCGCTTCAAGCTCGCACGCCAATGGTGGATGATTCCCCTCCCGGATCTGCTGGCGGTGGGATGGAAGCCGAATGCGCCGGCGCCTGAGCCTGCCCTGAGCCAGTCCAGTGAGCAGCCCGAAGGGCAGGCCTTGGCTGAGAAGATCCGGGAGCTTGAGCAGGCCCTTTATGCTGAGCGCACTGTTTTTCTAAAGCCCTACTACTAGGCGTTCCGCTACGCTCCACACTGCATTGCTGGCCATTCCCTAGCTGCGTAAGTAGGCAGGATCACCGGGGCTCGGGTGGTGAGCTAGGAAATGGCTGACCAACCCCCTAGATGGCCCAACGCGCCGGCGAGGGCACAGTGAGCCATCTAGGGGGTCTAAGTTCTTCGGGCTCGGTATGGAGCCGCTGAGGTTTCTTTCAGACTGACTACGGGCATTACTCGCATGTCACAGGGCCGGGATGTGAGCGATTCCCGCTAGGCTCCGTCAACGCGCCTAGCTACGATTCTGCATCCTCAGGAGTTCGGGCCTGCCTTAACCTCCGAGAATCGCTCTCGATATGCCCTTTGGTCTCACTACACGCGGGGGCCAGCCGGTGGACTCTTCGCTTTAGACACGCCCTCGCCAGCGAAGAAGGGGACGTCTCCGCAGACTAAAGGAGCCGCTGTTCCCGATGGGCATCCGCCAGCCGGGGAACAGCCTCCAGATGCTTCCGCACACATGGGATTTGAAAGCCTGCGCCGGCGACGCCCAAGGAGTCCCAGGTTATCGGCCTTGTCATAGAACAGGGCGAGTAGCCGGTGCGCGGAGTCGGCCTCATGCATATGGGCGTGCTCTTATTGCCGAGCTTCCAAGCGAAGGCCAATAGCTTCTAGTTCGTCGTCAGACTTCTGGCTAAGGGGCTCCCACCGAATAAGCAGGCATGCAAGCAATCCTGTTAGGGGTACGAGAGTGAACCATAGAAGCGTTGTCGAGGTGCCGATCGCGTCCTTGATCACAGGAAAGAGATATAGCCCCAGTACGCCAGCGGTACTCCGGGAAATGGTGGCCAGCTGTGAGCCTCGTGCCCTGAGTTCGCTCCTGTAGGCGAGGGATCCCATGGTCAGACCGGCGGTTCCGGGTGCAGCCGCGTGACAGAAAATGAGGAACGAAGGGACGAAGAAGCCAGCCCAAACTGGCATATCGCTCCACAAAGCAAGGGTGGCGATCGCCATCGCAACGCCGGCGAAGCCCCAAGCGGAGCTGATCCGAACTCCGAAGCGCCGCGCAAAGTACGCGGCTAACACACCGCCGACTATGCCGAAGACATTGAAGA
The DNA here is from genome assembly GCF_059091905.1 of Arthrobacter sp. Dra40. Classification (NCBI taxonomy): domain Bacteria; kingdom Bacillati; phylum Actinomycetota; class Actinomycetes; order Micrococcales; family Micrococcaceae; genus Arthrobacter; species Arthrobacter sp. Dra40. The sequence goes on along the minus strand of NZ_JBNHHB010000057.1, from coordinate 30,005 downwards.
CGAGCGATCCGGTGAGGGCCATGCCCAATCCTTCACCGAAGATTTCGAGGGAGATTATGGGCAGATAGAAACCAACGGCGAAATATTGAAGCGCTTCAGTGAAGGCAACAATATTCGTCAGCAGAGTACGCTTACGATAATCCTTGGCCCATAGAGCTGACCACTTCACTTTGCCGACCGGAGCCGCTTCCAGAGGAATTTCAGGTTTCTCTGCTACAACAGGCTGACCGCAGAGCCTCGTTAGAGACCGCGCAGCTCCTTCAAAATCACCCCGTGCTGCAAGCCACTTGGGGCTTTCAGGCATGAATTTGATGCGGGCCAGCAATAGGAAGAAGGCAAATAATGCGGCTATTCCCAGCGTCCAGCGCCATACGTTAAGGCCGGCTCCAAGCTCGAAGGCCACCAGGGTAAAGAGAAGTGCGAACGATGTAGAGATGTACCACTGTGCTTGACTGAAGCTCACCCAGCTTCGCTTATCTTTGGGGAGGAGTTCCGCCAGGTAAGCCATTGCGATGCCGAGGTCAATGCCGTAGGCAATGCCTCCCACTAGACGACCTGTCAGCAGAGTGCTGTAGGAATCGGCATTCAGCATGATGACCGCGCCGATGACCGCAAGTACCTTCGCGAAGACCAGAAACGAGACCCGGCCGATGCGGTCGCCCAGCCGGGCGCATACGAGGGCGGCAGCGACGCTAGCAGCGTATCCAATACCGCTAAGTGCTCCGATTTGTTGTCCATCGAGGCCCAACTGCTCACGGATGCTGCTCATTCCGCCGCTCAAGGCGCCAGTGTAGAAGGCTTCGAATCCAAGACCGGCAAGGGCAAGGACAAGAATGAGCCAATGTGCCTTTGTCTTCACACCTCCTTCATCGATCAATCGTTCGACATCCCTGACAGTGCGCACAATCAGTGCGCCATGTGTTGCCGTTTGTGGTCCGGGACTTTGTGTTGGCTGCTGCGTCATAGGATTCCTCCGTGAGGGCCGAGTCATACGCTCGGATTACAGTGTCCTTGTTGCGACGGGCACTTGTCTGTAGCCCGACCGCATTCGTTCTTAGCATGAGACAGGTGGGGAATTGCCGACTGAGTGCTTGCTCGGCAGATCCTTGCTGCTTGTGGGAGTTGGCCGTCCCGATCTGGCTAGGCCATGGTTAAATGCCCGCGGATGCCGCCTCCATTTCGACTTCCTCGATTGCCGCAATGATTCGGGCAGCAGACGCGTCGACCCAGGTGTTCGCTGTGTGTGGCGCGGCGGCGGCCGCGGTGCCGAGTGCGGTGATCTCCTCTGTCGTCGGTGACGGCATGTCGAGATCGGCGAGGCGGGTCGGTAGGCCGACCGCGTTGAGGAAGTCGCGGATCTCGCCTCGATCGACCCCCGGGTCGTCTTCGAGCACCAACTGGACAAGGAGTCCGTAGGCGACGTGGAATCCGTGGAGATGCGATGAGGATCCACGCCCGACTTGGAGCCCGCGCGTCATGCAGTGCGCGATGGACAGGCCGCCATTCTCGTACCCCAAGCCGGACAGCAGAATCACTGCCTCAACAACTGCCTCAACCTCCGCCGCGACCCGCCCCTCGGAGGCGGCTCGCACTGCTGCGACGCCGTCGCGCAGCAATATTTGGGCACAACCATCGGCAATGACTTCCCCGATGAGGAGCGGACGTGTGCCCTGCGTCGTCATGCCGCGGCCGCGGGCGCAAGAGCGCGCTTCGAATTTCTTGGCCAGCGCGTCTCCAATGCCGGACACTAGGAAGCGCACCGGAGCCTGTGCAATGACCTCAGTGTCAACCACCACCACGGCCGGGTTGCTGCGCATCCGGCCCAGTTCTGATAACTTTCCTGTGCCGTCGTAGAGTGCGTAAATACTCGCGGTCGGACCGTCGTTGGATGCCGTCGTCGGCACCGAAATCATGGGCCGATCACACTGATGTGCGACCCCCTTGGCGAGATCAAGCGCCTTTCCTCCGCCGACCCCGACGACAATGTCGCCGTACCCGCTGGGGACTTTGGCGGTGAGGGCCGAGATGTGCATCCGGGTGACCGGCCCCCGGTTCGGCACGACGTGGTACGCGAGACCGTTTGTTTCCATGGTCTTGTTCAAGCGCGCACCGAGCAGATCGACGATGTCGGCATCGATAACAATGACAGGACGTTCGCCGTGTTCGGCGACGATAGCGCCCAACTCGTCGAAGACACCCGCTCCCTGCACATACTGCTGGGGGGCGGAAAAGCGACGTGTTGCACGATCGATGCCAATACCGTCACGGACCTCACTCATGCGTACTGCCACTCTCCCGTGATGACGGCGCGGGTGATCGCAGCCTCGTCGAGTCCAAAAAGGGCCTCGTTGAAATCTTGCGACCCGCACGGATGGAACCGGTCTCCGAGGCCTATGCGCGTCACCGGGACGGTGACCCCACGATCGGCGAGAGTCTCCACGACCGCGGTGCCCAAGCCCCCGGACCGAAGACCGTTCTCCACCACTATCACCCGGTCTACATCAGCAGAGACGGCTGCGATGGCTTCGGCATCCAACGGTTTGATCGTCGGAACGTGTAGGACCGCTGCTGAGATGCCCTGCTGTTCTGCTGTCACCGCGGCACGCAGTGCACGCGCCGTCATGAACCCCGTGCCGATCACCGCAACGTCACGGCCAGGCCGGAGAAGTCGGGCCCTCCCAATCTCGAACTGGAAGTTGCTCTCGTCGAACACCACCGGCACCTTGCCGCGCAGATTCCGGATGTAGAAGGTTCCGGGCGTCTCCGCGGCAGCACGGATGACATGCCGTAATTCGACCGCATCGCACGGGTCTATGACGGTGACGTCCGGTATGGATCGCATGATCACCAGGTCCTCGAGCGACTGGTGAGTTGCGCCATAGGGATTCACAAGTCCTGGCGAGCCGGCAAGGATCTTCACGTTCGCCTTGCTGTGGGCACACGATATCGCGATGAAGTCCAGGGCGCGTCGGGTGAGGAAGGCGGCGTATGTCGCGCAGAAAGCGATCTTTCCTACCTTCGCTAGGCCTGCTGCCATCATCACCGCATTCTGCTCCGCCATACCGGCATTGAAGTAGCGTTCCGGGAAGCGATCCCGGAAGGGAATGATGTCCGAGTATTTGGACATGTCAGCGCTGAGGCCGACAATCCGCTCGTCCCGGGCACCGAGCTCGGCCAGTTCGTGACCAAAGGGAGCACGTTCGTACGGCCCCTCAACCTCGGCAATTTCGCCCATGCCACCGGCACGGCTCTTTACCTTATCCACGGTTCTCCTCCAATTCATTGATCAGACCGGCCCATTCGCTGTCAGCCACCCGGACGAAGTGAGCCCTTTCTCTAGCGACGAGGGTCGGCACCCCCGTCCCCGGTATGGTCCGCGCGATCAAAACACGCGGTGTTGACTCCGGCGCGTTAGCGAGGGAATCGAAACCTCGGATGATTGCATCGATGTCGTTGCCATCGACTTCCTCGACGGCCCAGCCGAAAGCGCGCCATTTCTCCGCGATCGGCTCCATGTGCAGCACGATCGGGCCGTCAGCCTGGATGCCGTTGCAGTCGACGACGGCTGTGATGTTGCCGAGCCCGAAGCTGGCCGCAGACATGGCCGATTCCCAGGTGGAACCCTCCTGCAGCTCGCCGTCGGACAATTCGACGATGATCTTCTGGTCTCCACCGTCGAGACGCAGACCTAGGGCCATGCCTACTGCCTGACCCAGACCGTGACCGAGCGACCCTCCGGTGATCTCAACCCCAGGGGTCTCGTCAAACGTGCTCATAGGGAGATCACTCCCGTTGAACCCGTAATCGTCGATCTGTTCCGGCGTGAGGATGCCGAGTTCGGCAAGGACCGCATAGAGGGCGATGGAGTTGTGCCCGGTGGACATCAGGAACCGGTCCCGACCGGCCCACTCAGTGTTTGACGGATCGAATCGCAGTTGACGGAAGTAAATCACGGCCAGGAAGTCGGCGATGCCGAGCCCCTGGGCGATGTATCCCTCCCCCTTGTCGGCGGCCATTCGCATCATGGACTTGCGCAAACGGTAAGCGGTTTCGCGCAAGTCGGTCGCCGTCGGTTGGACGACTGAGTCTTCGACGAGCATGTCTATATAGCCTCTCTGGTTGATTCGGCCGGAGCCGGGTGGAATGTTCCGTCGATAGTGATCCCACCGTCGACCCGCAGGACGATCCCGGTGATGAACGACGCCGCGGGTGATGCGAGGAATGCCGTGGCTGCTGCGATCTCCTCCGGCCGTCCGAAGCGTCGCAGCGGAGTACGACCGAGGAGACGGCTCTCGTCCAATGTTCCGGTCTCGATCCCGGATCGCATCATGCCGGTGTCGATGTATCCCGGGGCCACGGCGTTGACGCGGATCCCATGCAACCCCCACTCCGCGGCGAGCGTGCGCGTGATCCCGGTAATTCCAGACTTCGCCGCGGTGTAGGCCAATCGATGCGGCAGGCCGAAGGTGGAGCCTACTGAGGCCAAATTGATGATGGAGGCATCAGGTGCCTCCCGCAACAGCGGGAAGGCCTGCCTACTGCAGCGCATGGCCCCGCCCAGGTGGACGTCCAACTCCCGCTGCCACCGTTCAGAGTCGATTTCTTCGGCGTTGGCCCGAGATATGATGCCGGCGTTATTAATCAGAACGTCAAGCCTTCCGTACCGCCTGGTCACCGCATCGAACCCGCTGCGCACCGACTGGTCGTCTGTGACGTCAAGCACCATGGCCATCCCCGAAACCTCGACGGCGGCCTGGTCGGCGCGGGCGGCGTCAATATCAGCAATCACAATTTCGTGCCCGTCGGCGTGGAGCCGATGCGCCATGGCGAGCCCCAATCCTTGGCCACCCCCGGTGATTAGCGCGACGCGCGGAGCGCCCCTGCCTTTGTTGGTCATCCCCCCGTCACCCCGTGGAACTTGACTGTTGTCCGGAATCCGGATATAATGTTCGACATACGGAACGATCGCACGAAACGGACTTAGGTGTCAACCGTCACACCGTGGTGCGGGTTTCTGACGTCTCAGCCGCTTCGCCTGGCGACGGGAAAGTTGAGTGAGCAGCCACCCCCAGCTCAAATGGAGAGGAAGCCATGGCAGCAATCCAAGGCCCGACATTTGACCTCGATCCGAAGAACCACGTCGCCTCGATCATCAAGGCAACCACCGTTCTGGAGGCCTTCAAGGGCGACCGTTCCGAACTGTCGCTCGCCGATTTGATAAATAAATGTGGCTACAACCGGACAACGACGTACCGGATTCTCGCCACCCTCGAGGTCGCCGGCTGGGTAGAGCGGACGCGGTCGAACGAATATCGGCTCACGCTCCGCGTCTTCGAGCTGGCTGCTGCCGTTCTCGGAAGTTTCAATCTTCGAGCCGAGGCAACCCACGTCATGTCGGAGTTGGTGACGCGCTTTGACGAGCACGTCTATCTAGTGGTGCCCGACGGCGCACGGGCCGTGTGCCTCGACCTCATCGAAAGCAGCCAACCCATCCGCGTAATGGTGCTTACTGTCGGGCGGTCACTGCCGCTCTATCTCGGCGGCGCGCCCATCGCACTGCTCGCCGAACTGGAAGAGACCGCACTCCCCCAGGTCCTCGCCGCCGGACCTATGCTCACCCCTCATGGCGACGAGATCACTGAGGAGGAACTGCGCGTTCGCCTCGCCGAGACCCGCGAGCGGGGGTACTCCATCAGCTCCGGGGACGTCACCCCAGGTGTCGCCGCCCTCGGCGCCTGCATCCGGGACCGTAAAGGGCATGCCGTCGCCGCGTTGAGCATCGGCGGACTGTCAGCGGACATGTCTGATGCCCGCCAGGAAGAGATGGCCCGCGCACTGATCGACAGCGCACTGACTGTCTCGCGGCGGCTTGGTTATCCGGGTTAGGGCACCGTCGCGGAAACGCATCTCGACAATAGTGGCTGGCCGCTACGGGATGACGCATAGCGGCCTTTCCGCTTACGGCTTGGAAGTCTTTCTGAGTCAACCTCCCCCGTGGTTACTGAGATATCGGCCTAATAATTCGAGGAACTTTGGCTCGAACCATTGCCACAAGTGATGGCCAGCGTTCGAGTCGGCGGAGTGCACGGTAAGTGACCGGAGGTCGTGCCGGTGGGGGCGAAGGCAAGACCAGCAGCCCGCCTTCAATCTGGGTGAGGAGAACCTGCAGCAAGGGCAGCCTGCCGGCAAATGGAGCCCTGTCGGAATCGGGGAAAGGATTGAGTCCCAGGCCGAGTCATGGCTCGTTTAACCGGCCATCCTCTGGCAGACTGATTTCGGTGCCTGCTCCTAGCAGCGCCCCGGCGTTCCCCCAACTGCCGGTGCGGCGCCGAAGGCACCCAAGCGAGAGGAACAGCCCCGCAAATCCCCCAACCGCGGGGCTGTTCCCCCGCCTCCCTTCCACCGAGCTCCTGGATGCCGCGAAGACACATCAACGCATTGATCACGGGCGCATATCTGCACCGTGACGCCGTGGTAATGACTTGCTTGTCGATGCGTTTGAGGTGGGCGGCGAGCAGTTCGGCCTGTTCCAGGTCGGCGTCATAGGTGAACTGATCGACCGGGTCGGTGAAGCGCTGCCCGTGCAGCCAGGCATGATGTTCGCGCGTCCACTCAGTGTCTTTGTTGTAGCGGATACCGTGGCGGAGCAGGAAGACGTTCACGCGCTGGCGGGCGTGGGCGAGGTCCTTGGCCGCTCCCGCACGCAGCCGGGAGAAATCGCGGAGAGCTTCGGTTTCAGCGTCGGGTATCCGGACCTCGGTGACGCCGCCTATGGCCTGACCACCGGGTTCGGCCTGGCAGTCGAGATCGGTGACTGGACCCGCTTCACCGGATCCTCCATCGGCTCCTACCTCGGCCTTGTTCCCAGCGAGCAGTCTTCCGGACAGTCCCGCAGCCAAGGACCGATCACCAAAGCCGGCAGCACCTACGCCCGTATACTCTTGGTCGAAGCCGCCTGGCGCCATCGCCAACCGTTCGACCGCCCCGGCCTCAGGATGCTGCACCAACTGGATCTGGTCGACCCCCCCAACGCGGATCCGCGCGCTGGAAGCCAATCATCGCCTGCACCGCAAACGGGCGCATTTCGATGCCCGGAACAAGAAATCGGTCAAAGCCAACACCGCGATAGCCCGGGAGCTCGCAGGCTGGTGCTGGTCGCTGGCGGTCCCGCTTCAACGAGGAGACCCCATGAAAGCGGCATGACCCCCAAGAACGTGCCCACCGGCCGACCGTAGCAGTGACGTGGCAAGCACGCGGAGCCAACCGGAGATACGACTATGAGCAGGTGGCTGATACCCGCCGACGCTCGATTTTAGACACCCGAATGGCAACCACACGTCCCGTCCATATTGTCTAACAACCGTCCCCGCTGGGACGGGTCCTGGACGCCGTGGACGCTCCGGCCGAATAATCGTCATGCGGTAGCCAACCCGCGAATGTCAGTCTGACCATGCCAGTCGAGAACGACTCGCCCCGCTGCGACCGGCCAGCCCGCATCAGGCACAAAAAGTGAGCGGCCCCGGAACCAAAAGAACCGGGAGCCGCTCACCTACGGCTCTTGACAACCGAACGTACATATCAGTTGTCGGGCAGTTGGTCCAGGGCGGCGGTGAGCTTGTCTTCCCCCGGGCACCAAGGCCTTGTCTTCGGCGGACAGCTGCCCGTATCTGTAGGCGGACACCGCCATCGGCGAGGTGGTGCGGCCGAGGGCGTAGCGGACGGTGTGGTCGTTCTTGCTGCCGCAAATGAGGATTCCGACCGTTTCGTGGTGGAAATCGCGCTTGAGCAGTCATCGACCACGGCGGCGTAGAAGTTCCGTTTCCCGGCGTACTCGGGTTGGAACCGGCCGGTCTTCAGCTCGAAGACGTAGTAGCGCAGCTGTTCGACGTGGAAGAAGAAGAGCAGATCGATGTAGAAGTCGTCCCCCCGACCTCCAGATGCACGTGCCGGCCGACGAAGGAGAAACCGGCCCGAGTTCGCGCAGGGTCTCCACGATCCGGTCGGTCAGCCGTTGCTCCAGATCCCGTTCGGCGACTTCACCGGAGAGGCCGAGGAATTCGAAGTTGTACGGGTCTTTCGCTGCCTGTTGTGCCAGCTCCGAACCCGGTGCCGGCAGCAGGTCGGCGAAATTCGATGGCGCGGAGCCGGTGCGTTCCATGGTTTGGCTCATGATCATGTTCATCAGCACGTTCCGGGACCATCCGTGCTCCACCGCTGCGGCCGCGTACCAATCCAAGGATTCACGGGCGCTGAGCTTATCGACAAGGAGGATTAGATGGCCCCAGGGCAATGGCGCAGCAGGCTGCTGCGCAATTGCATCAGGCCAGGCTTTGCCCATGTACTGCAGATTCCTGCGCGAAAACCTTTCATCTCCTGGAACTCTGTCCGGAGGTCTTCGGCCAGCCGGGCGATGACGCCGCTGCCCCAGCCTTCGGCATCCTGGCGTTGCAGGATGTCCCGCCCCATCGCGACCAGTACAGCCCTTTTCAACTGGGCATCGACCGTCCGCACCGCTTGTGCCCGGGTCCCGCCCACCCGCTCCTTCAGAACCGTCAAAAGATCCTGGTTGTCATCGGGCAGGGCAATCTCACGGCCGGCCATGGCCATCACTCTGTCTCCGGCCTCACCCGCATTCCGTGCGGGTTCACCGATTCCGGATCCAGTTCCGGCCTGGCGCGGAGGAAGCGTACGGCATGGCGGAAGGAGGTCCCGGACATCGCGGTGTCCGCTGATACTTCCACGACGAGCGGTTCCACCAGGGTCAACTCGGTTTCGCCGGCGTCGGCGTTGAACCGGTCCATGAGCGTGGATTTTACCCGGTGTGGCCAGGGATGATCCGGTCCGGCTGCCTGCAGCTGGGATCCCAGCAATTTCGGGGCAGCCGGCTTCAGCGGGGCGGAGCGTCCGACAATGCGCAGCTCGCCGTCAATGGGCAGTCCGGCGACGATGGCTTCGGGCCGGGTGAGCGGACCGATGACCGCGGCGCAGATAACGTCAACGGTGTTGGTGTTTGATTTTTTGCCATTGCCGCTGCCCTCCCTCGTAGGGTTGGCCGGCGCCCTTGATGACGAGTCCTTCGATGCCGGTGGCGGGCAGCTCCTCCAGCCAGGTTGCCGCCGTATCCGGGTCGGTGGTGCCCGGGGATAGTTCGAGGGTTTCGTGCCAGTCTTTGGCGAGTTCTTCGAGCAGTTCCCGTCGGACGCGGAACGGTTCAGTAAGGATGTCATGCCCGGCGACGGCGAGCAGGTCGAAGGCCACGAAGTGGGCCGGCACCCGGCGTACCAGCCCGGGCAGCGATTTCGCGGAGGTTCTCAGGCGTTGCTGCAGGGCGGAGAAGTCCAACCGGTCATTCGACCAGATCACTGCTTCGCCATCGAGCAGGCAGCCCGGCGGCAGCTGCTCCCCCGCCGCCTTGATCAGGTCGGGAAAGTAGCGGGAGAGGTTCTTGCCCTGCCGGGACCAGATGGACGTCTCATCCCCGTCGCGGCTGATCACTGCACGGTAGCCGTCCCATTTGAATTCGTACCAGGCTCCGCCGGGCAAAGCGCTGGGACTTGGAGCCTTCTCCACGGCGCGGGCCAGCGCCACCTTCACGGGTGGGCGCAGCCCCTCCGGGAGCCTGGAATTCATGTGGCCACGATACAAGCACGCACAGGTGAACGGACGGGTCAGGGTTTTCCTGCTCGGCTCAGTCTGTATCGCTGCTGTCGACTCCCCCTTGTGCCGCTCGAGCGCCGGTGGGTAACGTTGCGGCCACGGTCTCCGGCATCATTCAGGTCCGGCAAGTTCCTATTGGGTGCCGGGGATCGGCCAGGCGACCCTCTCGCCGCTCCAGTCCAGCTGGGGGGACGGCGAGGGGCCCCTACCCTTGTACCACTCGATCGCGGGCTAGTAACCTTGCGCCCACGGTCCCCCGGCATCACTCAAGGTTCCGGACAAGTGGTGCCGGGGATTGGCCGGTTACTCTTCCCGCTCCGGCGTGACGTTCGACGACGCGGTGGCGAGGGCACCTGGTCTTATTAGACGGCTGCGAGGTAGCGCAGCTATTTTGCCAGCTTCTTGACTAGACGTGGGTCTGCCCCTTTGCTGAGAGCATCGTGCAGCAGTCCAACGGCCCTGTTGATTGGTTGTTCTTCCCTTGTCTGCTTGAGCTGACTCACGATAAGGGGCCCCAGGCAACCGGGCGGCAGCTGTACTGCTGCTGCCTTGATCAAGTCCGGGAAGTACCGGGTGAGGTTCTTGCCCTGCCTTGACCAGATGGAAGTCTCATCCCCTTCGCGGCTGATGACCGCGCGATAGCCGTCCCACTTGGGTTCGTACCAGGCTCCGCCGGGAAGAGCGCCGGGGCGTGGAATCTTTTCCACAGCGCGGGCCAAGGCGACCATTACAGGCGGGATTAGGCCCGTCGGCAGGCTGCCGTCCATGAACCCACGATACAAGCACCCACCAGACGCAGCCGAAGGCGTTCCCTGCCCGGCTCAGTCTGTATCGCTGCTGTCGAGCAGGACACGGATCATGTGCAGGACGGCCTCTCGCTGGGGCTGGGTGAGACGGTTGGCCCGTTCGGGCAGGATGAAGGGTTCGGCTTCCCCAGGAGACACAGCTGCCGCCTTGCGGAGCTCAATCATGGGGATTTCGAAAACTGCAGAAAAGGCCTGCAGGACTGTCTCCGACGGCGTCACCGGCGGGGTGCGCAGGTACTTGGCGACCGCGGTGTAAGAGACGGTGATACCGCGCTTTTCTGCTTCCAACGCAATGCGGCGGGAAGACCAGCTTTCGGTGTTGGAGTCCTGCAGCAGGGCAGCCAGAGTCCGCTGGCCCCCGCCCGAATCGGGCGCGGTCTCCAAGACGTCCATCGTCATTTTAGACCACCCCTCGCATCCGAACCCCACGTAATCCACATTCTGCCTGCTCATCGGGCAGTCTGCCTGCCCTTCGCTTTATTCGAATATCTGTATTAGGTATCCGCTTGGGTGAAGTTCTTCGGTTTGTCTGGGATTACCAGGGTTTTGAGCGGGTGCGGGGCGGTGTTGACGGCCTGGTGCAGGAGCCGGTAGAAGAGCAGCCCGCGGCTTTTGGCGGTGCGGCGGTTGAACCGGAAAGTGAACTCGTCGAGGTAGTAGGCGAACTGTTCCCGGGAGGCGCCGTAGTGCATGGTGCCGATCATCCAGCGTTTGAGCTGGGCGGCGGCCATGTGTACGGCCGGCAGGTCGATGTGCGCCGGGGTGGTGGAGCCGAGCTGGGTGTAGTACCGGTGCTCGTAGCCGAGTTTGGACAGGCGGCGCAGCTGCTGGGCGCCATCGGTCTTGACCAGGGAGCCCGGGGCAACCACGCGCTGGGTGAAGTCGATGATCGCGAGCTTTCCCGGCGGGGTCGGCTCCAGCCGGATCCGGCCGATACGGTTCTTCCCAAGGTTCTCCGCGGCCACCATCACGGGAATCTTGGTGGGTGGACATGCCCGACATTCCGCGGCTGATGCCGCCGACGTAGGTCTCGTCGACCTCCACCGTCCCGGAGAGCACGTCCCGGCCGGGGATCACCATGGCCCGGCGCAGCTATGGCGGCGAACCATGTGCGCATCGGGGTGCGGGTGCGGTCGAAGATCGTTCCGGCCGTGACCGAGGTTCGGCGTGAGCATGCCTTGCACATCCGCAGCCCGGCGCCGGTTGCCCAGAAGTCCGGGGCGCCGCACTTCGGGCAGACAAACCCGTCCGGCCAGCGCAGTGCGGCCAGGTACTCCAGGCATGCCTCGTCCTGGCGAACCAGTCCTGGAACTGCCCGTACGTCGCCGGATAGTCCACCCCGGAGACCGGGCCCTTCGGCAGGGAAACATCCATAACCAAAGCCTACTTCAGCCAAGCAGATACCTAATATATCTGTTCTATTTTTAATTCATGGATCGGGACGCGCTGGCGAAGCTGGCGGCCCGTTACACCAGGCGGGCCGAGCCGGTGTCGCTGACGCCGGAGGAACGGGATCTCGAACACTGCAAGGTGACCCGGGTGGTGCCGGGTGTCCCGGTGTGGGCGTGGATCCGGTTCCCGGGTGCGGCCGAGTTGGTCGCGGGCGAGGCGTTCGGCTGGACGTCCAGGGCGGTACAGGTCACCTGAACGGACGCAGGGGTCCGCCGGGTGACCTGGGTCTGGGCGTCCGCGGTGCGGCGGCGGAACGATCAGGTACGGAAGACGGCTTTGGGAGAGAGGACGGCGCAGGCCAATGACAGCGGTACAGGAACAGCCAGGCCAGAGAACGCTCAATGAGCCGGTCGAAATCCGGTTCACACCCCAGGGGTGCCGTTGGCGGTTCGCTGGCGGGGCCGGCTCTGGCCGGTAGCGGCTGAACCGCTGCGCTGGTTCAGCCGGTGGAATTGGTGGGAATCCAACCTGCCGGCCGGGAAGGGACAGGGGAACATTGTCGACGTCGAATTCTGGCGCCTGCCGGTGCGCGCCACCTCGACGTCTCCTTTGCGGACCTTGGAGGTGCGCAAACACCCGGGCTGGGAAGGCTGGCATCTGGTCCGCATGTCCGACGAAACCTAAGAGGCAAAGGCCCGGCTGGAGGCGGGTCCCCTTCATGGCGGCTCGCCACGATGTCGCGGCCGCCGTGTTCTTGCAACATTTCTCCGGGCCTGCGGGCATGAGGAAGGGCCGGCACTTGTGTGCCGGCCCTTCCCCGGGTTTCCTTCTGCAAGGAAAATCTTGGGGTGCAGCGTCAGCGCTGCGCGGGGTCAGGGCTCGTCGAGCCGGTGGTCTTCCACGGGGAAATCCACCGGTCCGGTCGCCGGGCCTGCGGTCAGCAGGCACAGTTCCAGGATGTCTTCAAGGGGGCTCGCATCGGGGCAACAGTATCGTCTTCGCTCCTGCGGAAGTGATCGGCCACACGGGGCTCCTTGACTGTGTGGGACGGCAGTGTCCTTTCACAGTAGCGGCAGTTCCTGCGGGCCGGCTGGAAGTGGCTGCGCCCCGCGGCAGCGTCAATGCGGCCGGCGGAGCGAAGCGGGGGAGGCCGACGCCGCACCCGGGAAGACCCCAACCGGGAAGGCCGGACCCCTTTTGATGAACTGCTCCCCGAAAGTTGGACTGAAAAATCAGTTTCGATTCTCGGGGAGCAGTTTTATGCAGGACAGCAGTTCGTTATCTGAGGAACAGCGCGAAGCCGCGGTAGCGTTGTTCGAGACCGGTTGGGGCGCTAAGTCCGTGGCAACAGAGCTAGGAGTCCGTTCACACGCTGTCAGCCGGCTGCATCAGCGGTGGAGGGTGCGCGGAGGTTCGACACTGGTGGCCAAGTCAACCAAGCGGCGGTTTTCGTTTGAGTTCAAACTCGCCGTTGTGCAGCGGTATCTGGCCGGAGAGGGCAGAGTTGCTCTGGCAAAAGAGCTTGGGCTGTCTTCTCCGGATCTGATCAGAAAGTGGGCGCGTTATTACCGAGATGACGGCGAAGACGGCTTGCGCCCGAAACCAAGGGGGCGACCTAAGTCACCTCCTGCGACAGGGGCGCAGCCAGAGTCCGAATTGCAGCAGCTGCGCCGTGAAAACGAGCGCCTACGTACAGAAGTGGCTTTTTTGGGAAAAGTGCAGGCCTTGAGGGACGAGGAACGGCGCTAAAGGTCCGCACCGTCATCGCCCTCAAGGCCGAACACCGCCTCGAGCTGCTCCTGGACGCGGCCGGGTTGGCCCGCGCAACGTTCTTCTATCACCAGGCCCGCCTGCAGGCTCCCGATCCGCAAGCCTCCCTCAAGACCGCTATTACTAAGATCTTCAAGGACAGCCACGGCAGGTACGGGCATCGCCGCATCCATACGGAGTTGCTCAAGCAAGGATGGAGATAGCGAAGAAGACGGTGCTGAAGCTGATGCGCCGCCTCGGCCTGGTCTGCAAAGTCCGGCGGAAGAGGCGCTACAACTCCTATCTGGGCGAGCAGGGCATCGTTGCCCCGAACCTGCTGAACCGGGAGTTCGACGCAGAAGCCCCGCTCGAGAAATGGGTTACGGACGTGACAGAGTTCAGCGTCGGCGACCGAAAGCTTTACCTCTCACCGGTCATGGATCTCTTCGATCGCCAGATCCTCTCCCACATCATCGGCATCTCGCCTAACCTTGCCCTCACCAACGGTTCGCTTCGAATGGCTTTGACGACGCTCGAGGGAGGGCAGAAACCGCTGGTGCATTCTGACCAGGGTTTTCAGTACCAGCATGTCTCGTGGCGCGATCTACTAGAGGGCGCAGGCGCGATTCAATCCATGTCCCGCAAAGGCAACTGCTACGACAATGCCGTGATGGAGAACTTCTTCGGCCATCTCAAAGAAGAACTCTTAAACCATGTCCGATTCCTCAACGCCAACGCACTCGAAACAGCACTGCACGACTACATCCGCTGGTACAACACCGAAAGGATCTCAACAAAGCTCAAGGGCCTAAGCCCGGTCCAATACCGTGCTCAGGCCCTCGCGGCTTAGGCTCTTAACAAATTGGTCCAACTTTCGGGGACCAATTCAGAGCCGGGAAACGGGCGTTCCTGTTGATTCGATACTGGGAGCGGGCGCCGCTAGCGCCGGCCGCTCAGGGCGTCCTCGCGGCCGGCAAGTGCTGCCTTTTCCTCGGCAACCTTGGCGTCGTGGGCGGCGCGGATGGCCGTGTGCTCCGGGTTGCGGCGCAGGGCCAGGTAGCCGATGCCGAGGGCGACGAACCAGACCGGGGTGAACAGCAGGGCGGTCAGAGTGTCCGGCTGGGTGGTCAGCGCCCACAGGATGAAGGCGAAGAAGGCCATCACCACGTATGGCATGAACGCGCCGCCCGGCATCTTGAACTTGCTCGCTTGGTGCAACTGCGGCCGGCGCCGGCGGTACACCACGTAGCTCACCAGGATGATGGTCCAGACGAACATGAAGCACAGTGCCGAGACGGTGGTGACCATAGTGAACGCCTCCGAGACGCTGCCCTCCGCGTAGAGCAGGACAACGCCCGCGAGCAGGAACATGCAGGAGAACAGCAGCGCGCTGCGCGGCACCCCGCGCCCGGAGAGCTTGCCGAAGCGCTTCGGGGCGTCTCCCTCGAGCGAGAGACCGTAGATCATCCGGGAGGTCGAATAGATCCCGGAGTTGGCGCTGGACGTGGCCGAGGTGAGCACCACGAAGTTCACGACGCCGGCCGCGCCGACGAGACCGGCAAGGGCGAACATGCCCACGAACGGGGATTCGTCGGCGTTAAATCCGGTCCAGGGCTGGACGGCCATGAGGATAATCAGGGCGCCTACGTAGAAAATCAGGATGCGGATCGGGATGGAGTTCACCGCCCGGGGGAGGTTCTTTTCCGGGTCCTTGGTCTCGGCGGCGGTGGTGCCGACCAGTTCGATCCCCACGAACGCGAACACGGCAATCTGGAATCCGGCCACGAAGCCCATGAAGCCGGTCGGGAACATGCCGCCGTGCTCCCACAGGTTGCTGAAGGAAGCGCGGGCGCCGTCGTGCTCAAAACCGGTGATGATCATGACCAGTCCCACCACGATCAGCGCCATGATGGCGACGATCTTGATCAGTGCGAACCAGAACTCGGTTTCGCCGAAGGCGCGCACCGTGGGCAGGTTCAGCGCCAGCAGCAGCAGAATGCAAGCGAGTGCCGGGATCCACAACGGCAGGTCCGGCCACCAGAAGGCCACGTAGTGGGCGATCGCGACGACGTCGGCAATGCCGGTAACCACCCAGCAGAACCAGTACGTCCAGCCGGTGAAGAACGCCGCCCACGGTCCCAGGATGTCGCCCGCGAAGTCGCCGAAGTTCTTGTACTCGGTATTGCTCAGCAAAAGTTCGCCCATGGCGCGCATGACGAAGAAGAGCATGAAACCGATGATCATGTAAACGAAAATGACCGAGGGTCCGGCGACGGAAATCGTCTTGCCCGACCCCATGAAAAGGCCGGTGCCAATGGCCCCGCCGATGGCGATCAACTGGATATGACGGTTGGACAAAGACCGCTGCAAATGCGGTGCGTTGTTGGTGGCGCTCACTATGTTCCTTAGGGGTGGGACTGTGCAGCTGCGGGAGTCTCCGGTCGGACGCAGGCTCCATTGCCCGTCCGGCCAGACCGATAGCAAGGCCCCGCCGCTCGCCCCGGAGGGGCCGGCTGGTGACCTACGCCACGAAAACCTATCTGCCGCGGCTCACGTGGGTCAAATCGAGGAGCCGCAGGGGCATGGGTCGGCGGGAGCGCGCGGGGACTCCGCGGGCAGCAGAAGTGACGCGCGTCGGCGCCCCAAGTGGCGGCAAGAAGCTGGATATAGTCGAGATGAAATAACGTTTTAACGATGGGAAATCGGGGTCGAAGATGGGTGCCAGCATCGGGGTCTTAAAGGGTGCGCTGGGCCTTACCGCCGCACTGGCCATGTTCCTGCCGCAGCAGGTGCCCGTCCCGCAGGCGCCAGCCCCGGGATCCGAAGAGGCCGCACCGGTGATGC
Source organism: Arthrobacter sp. Dra40 (assembly GCF_059091905.1). Lineage (NCBI taxonomy): Bacteria > Bacillati > Actinomycetota > Actinomycetes > Micrococcales > Micrococcaceae > Arthrobacter > Arthrobacter sp. Dra40. The sequence continues at coordinate 13,557 of NZ_JBNHHB010000057.1, read as the reverse complement.
TGATCCTGGATGCTTCCGGCTCCATGTTGAACCCCGACGCGGATGCCAAGGGCACGCTGCGGATGGACGCCGCCAAGGCCGCTGCCTCGGAGCTGGTGGAAACCCTGCCGGCGGGGTCGCAGCTGGGCCTGATGGTCTACGGCACCAACACGGACAGTTCTCTGGAGGCGCGCGCCGAGGGCTGCAAGGACGTGACCGTGCTCTCCGAGCTGGGCACTGCAGATCCCGGGAAGCTGCTCGGCCAGATCGACTCGATCAAGGCTGCCGGCTACACCCCGGTCGGCGAGGCGCTGCGCCGGGCCGCCGCGGAACTCCCCGACGACGGGCCGCGCAGCATCGTGCTGGTGTCCGACGGCATCGACACCTGTTCCCCGCCGCCGCCGTGCGAGGTGGCGAAGGATCTGGCCAAGGACGGCGTGGACCTAGCCATGCACACCATCGGATTCAAGGTGGACGAGCAGGCGCGCGAGGAACTGAAGTGCATCGCGAAGGTTTCCGGCGGCACGTACGCCGATGCGGACAACGCGGACACACTGCGCGAGCAAATGGTCGTCAAGACCGTCCGCGCCCTGAATCCCTACGACTTCGCCGGCATCCCGGTGACCGGTGGGAAGACTGCGGCCAGCGCGGTGCACGTTGCCACCGGCCAGTATCTGGACACTTTCGCCACCGGCAGCAAGAAGATTTACGACGGCGGCACGCGCAAGTTCTACAAGGTGCATCTGGACGACGGCGAGCGCCTGCACGTCAGCGCCTCTATGGTGATGCCGATCCGCTCCGGCAGCATGTCCAACTACAGCAGCCTGGAGCTGGAGGTGCTCGGCCCGGACGGGCAGGAATGCCTGACCTCGGTCCGCGAAGCCCGCGACGAGGCCCGGCTCTCCGACGGCCCGGTCACCGCGGTGCTGTCCACGCCGGCGATGGGCAGCGGCGACAAGGAATGCTTGGAGCCGGCCGACGGCGGCGACCTGCTGGTCAGCGTGACCCGCAGCGGTCCGGGCTGGCAGGATGACCCGCTGCCGATGGAGCTGCTCTTCCTGACCGAACCGGAGGCCGACACCGCCGGGCTGCCCGAAGCCTACGAGTCGGTGACCAAGTTGGATCTGCTGAAGCCGGGGACCAAGCCGCAGGAGACCGCCCCAGGCAACAGCTTCAACTCCGCGCCGGAACTGGCCCCTGGCAGCTACACGGCCACCCTCATCCCCGGAGAGGTGCACTTCTACAAGGTGCCGGTGGACTACGGGCAGCAGCTGCGCGCCGTCGCACAGCTCGGCGACTACCAGAAGGACATCTTCAACCCGTCCTACCTGCAGCTGGGCGTTGCCAATCCGCTGCGCCAGCCCGTTACCATCACCGACGGGACCTCCACCGGCGCCTACGGCATGACGTCCATGGCCGACCCGGGCACCACCGTCGCGGCGAACTTCGCCTCGCCGGTGCGTTACCGCAACGCCGCAGAGGGCATCCACGACGTCCGCACCCTGTACCTGGCCGGTGACTACTACATCCAGGTGGCCGTGGACCCGCTGTACTTCGAGGACGCGAAGGAAACGGAGATCCCCTACACGCTGACCCTGGACCTGGCTGGCGACGTGGAGCCCGGCCCCGGCACCACCGAAGCGGAGGCCGCAGCCGCTGAAACCGCGGTGGCCGCACCGGCGGACAACCAGGCCGGGTCGCGGACCATCGTGGCCGTGGCGGACGACGGCGAAGGCTCGGCTCCGGTCCCGGCCCTCGCCTGGGGCATCGGCTCGGCCGTGGTCATTGCCGCCGGCGTCGCCGCCGCGCTCATCCTGCGCAGGAAGCGCGCTTCCCGGCAGCCGTAGGCGGATGAAGCTGCCGGCCCCAGCACTCCCGGACGGCCGGTTGCCGCTACCAGGCAGACGCGAGGATCAGCGGCCGCTGGCCGGGCAGGGAGCAGGTCAGTTTCAGGGCGGTGCCGGGCTGCTCGCTGGGGTCCGGCGTGCGGTAGACCGTGAGGGTCAGCGGGCCGGCGTCGATGGTGGTGACGCTGTCGGAGGTGCTGGGCACCGCCGTCGTGATCTCGGGGACGATGCCGCCGGGACCGCCGCTGCCGCGCACCGGGAGGGCCCCGGTCAGCGGTTCGAGCTTTCCGTCCACGTCCAGGAACTGTTCGGCGCCGGAGCCGCCCTGCACGATGACGGTGGCCAGGGCGGTGGCGTAAACCGGGTCCGCGCAGGCGTCGTAAATCCAGCGGTCGCCCAGCACCGAGTGCTCCATAGTCCCTGCCAGGAATTCTTCGGCCCCGGGCAACGGGGCGCCACGGTAGGTCAGCGGGACGTGCACAATGGCCCCGCTGCCGGTGCGGAGCAAGTGGGTTTCCATCCCGACCTCGCCCGCCGGGTCATCGAAGCGGAAGGCACCAAGGTGCTCCAGCTCGGCAGCGTCAGCTCCTAGTTCCTGGAACCAAGGCTGCTCTGGCAGCCACGCCTTCAGGAGATCCTGTTTGGAGGGATTCAGCACCGCGTCGTAAATGATGGCCATGGTTGTAGCGTACCCACCGTCGGGGAAGGGATAGTGTGCGGAGAAGGATGCGGGCGTGACCCCGGCAATCGGGATAGAGGCCGCGCACGCATCGCAGCGCAGTGACAGGGAGGTCCGGGGTGCCGACATCACACCGGGTTGCGGCCCTGTTCACGCCAGCGCGGTTGGCGGCCGCGGCACTCGGCTGCACCGCCGTCGTCGTTGTCAGCGGTTGCGGCGCCCCGGCCGCCTCAGAAGGGTCCATCGGCGTGTGGGAGCTGCTCGACGCGGCGGAGGTGGGACCGGACTCAACGTCGCTGCGACTGGGCGTGACCCGGCTCGAATGTTCCGGCGGGGAAACGGGGACAGTGCTTGAGCCAGACGTTCAATTCGAGAGAGGCCGGATCGTCATCCGGACGGACGTCGAGCCGCTGACCGGCGATACCTACAACTGTCTAGGAAACAACACCGTGCCAGTGGTCGTGGAGCTGTCCGAACCGGTCGGGAACCGCGATCTGGTCGACGCGGCTTGCCTGGGCGGCGACGCCGTGGAAACGGTGTTCTGCGCGGACGGCCCCGTGCGCTGGAGCCCGTAACCGGCGGAGGGCACGCGACCCGCCACCGCCATCATGTGCTGTGCGGGCCGGGCAGTGCCTAGTACGTCCGCTCGACGGCGAACTGCAGCGGCGGCAGTTCGGCCCGGCGTCGCACTAGATCCACGGCGTGGGCGTCGAGCCGCCGGTCCTCCTCGGTGCGGAGCACCAGCTGCGGCACTTGGGCTGCGTGGCCGGCGTCGTTCCTGCTGACGAAGATGGTCATGCACTGCGTGGTGGGCCGCCACTCGCCGCCGCGCGGGTCCCGGGCGCGGACGTGCACCGCAATGTGCATGCTGCGCGGGCCAGTGTGGATGAGCCGTGCCTCCGCTTCCACCAGGTCGCCGATATGGATCGGGTTCAGGAAGTGGATGCCCCCGGAATAGACGGCCACCGCATCCCGTCCGCACCAGGACATGGCGCAGGCCCGGGCCACCTCGTCGATCCAGCGCATCACGATCCCACCGTGCGCGTTCCCGCCCCAGTTCACGTCCGACGGAGCGGCCAGGAAGCGAAACTGTTCCCGCGGCGCGGTGCCCTCGTCGGTGTAGGCCTGTGCGCTCATGACGTCGCGGATCTCGGCCCGGGCCGCGACCCGGCCGCCCGCGCCCTCGGCCAGCCGCGCGGATTCCTCGTCCGACGGCGACCATTGCGGGATCGCTTTCGGACGGCTGTCCTCGCCCATCGCCACGAACACCAGGATGCAGTCCATCGCAGGCCGGAAGTCGCGTTCGCGGACGTCGGCCGCGTCGACCGTGACCACCACCTGCATGCTGGACCGGCCGGTATGGACAATCCGGGCGTCGACTTCGATCAGGTCGCCGTTGCGGATCGGCCGGGTGAAGTGCACGTTGCCCACGTAGGCGGTGACGCAGTAGCTCCCGCTGTACCCGGTGGCGCAGGCATAGCCGGCCTTGTCGATCCACTCCAGCACGCGGCCGGCCTGCACCGTGGTCCCGTCCTCCGAGACATCGGTCGGCGAGGCCAGGAAACGCAGGGTGATCCGGTCGTCCATGTCTGAATCGTAGCCTGCTGGCGGCGGCCAAGGCGCCGCCTGCCGGGCACCGTCGGGTGCCCGGCACCGCGGTTGGCGCGACCGACCGTCAGCCGCCCCAGTGCCTACTCCGGCCAGTCGTTGTCCTTGATGACCTCCACAAAGTCGCCGCGCTGGAAGCCCGGCACGAAGTGGGCCAGAACGTCAGCCTTCACGTTGCCGAACGTGGTGTCCGGACGGTCCTTGATGCCTTCGGTGAAGGCGGCGAGGATCTGGTTCTTGAAGTCGGGTCTGGGGTGCGCGGCCACCACGGCGGCGCGCTGTTCGTCGGTGACGGCGTCGTAGCCGATGCCCAGCACGTCCAGTTCCACGCCGCGGGTGACCAAGGCGACCTCGGGCGCCATGTGCAGCGGGATCTCCGGCGTGGTGTGCAGGGCGATGGCGTTCCACACCCGGTCGGCCGCCTCTCCGGTGATGCCGTGGGTGTTCAGGAAGCGGCGGGCCTCGTCGGCGCCGTCGATCTCGAAGCGCTGGTCGGTGCGGCGGAACCGTTCTGTCAGGCCCAGATCGTGGAACATGGCCCCGACATAGAGCAACTCGGGATCGAACTCCAGTCCCTGTTCGCGACCGCGCAGTGCACCGAACACGAACACGCGCCGGGAGTGGTGGTACAGCAGCGGGGATGCAACCTCGCGCACCAGCTCGGTGGCCTCCCGCGCGAGGGAGCTGTCCGGAATCTGCACGTCGGCGATGGATTCAGCCATGATGAAAACCTTTCTCTTGGTGCTGTCTCTTCCATCCTCGTCCTTCGGCGTACGCTGGTGCCATGTCTCTTCAGCCACGAAAACCTCAGATTCGGCCATGACGCATCGGGTGGGCCTGATTGTTTTCGACGGCGTGACCATGCTTGACGTCAGTGGTCCCGGTGAGGTGCTGCACCAAGCGATGCTGGCCGGCCACCCGTATGAACTCGTCCTGATCTCCCCGTCCGGTGGCACGGTCACCACCTCCTCCGGACTGACCCTGTCCGGCACGACAGCGTCGGCCGACGCCGGGCCGCTCGATACGGTGGTCGTCGCGGGCGGCGACCTGCTGGCGCAGCACCCGCTCGACGGCGGACTGCTCGCCTCGGTCGCCTCGCTCGCCGAGCGGGCCGCGCGGCTCGCGTCGGTCTGCACGGGAGCATTTGTGCTCGCCGAACTCGGTTTGCTTGATCACCGCAGGGCCACTACTCACTGGCGGCACGCCGAGACCCTTGCCCTCCGCTACCCCAAGGTGCAGGTGGAGCCGGATGTCATCCATGTCCATGACGGCCGGTACATCACCTCCGCCGGTATTAGCGCGGGCATCGACCTGGCCCTGTCCCTGGTGGAGGACGACCATGGGCCGGCAGCGGCGCGCGGGATCGCCCGCGAACTGGTGGTTTTCATGCAGCGCCCCGGCGGGCAGTCGCAGTTCTCCACCCTCCCCGCGCTCCCGTCCCGCAACAGCGTGCTGGAGGCGTTGACCGCCTCCGTCTTGGCCGATCCGACGGCGGAGTACAGCATTCCGGCGATGGCGGCGGCAGCGGCGGTGAGTCCGCGGCACCTGACCCGCCTGTTCCAAACCGAATTGAACACCACGCCGTCCCGCTGGGTGGAACGGGTCCGGCTGGACCGCGCGCAGCAACTCCTGCTGGACGGCTCCAGCATCACGGCGGCGGCACAACGCAGCGGTTTCGGCAGCGACGAAACCCTCCGCCGCGCCTTCGCCCGACAGCTAGGCATCACCCCCACCGAGTACCGCCGGCGGTTCACCACCACGCAACCGGCCCCCGCCGCCTGACGCGGAATGGGGCCGGGCGCGAGGTCAACAAGTCTGTCCTTGCTAACCGCGGTGATTCATCCGAGAGTCGGCAGGGCGGCCGGGGCGCTCTCGATTTTGACGAAGGTCCCTGCGTCAACAGATTTCACCTCGCCGTCGACCTGGTACGGCAGGGGCTTAAGCGTGGTGAACTCGTAGCTGCTCACGCTTGGCTGCTCGCCCAGCCCCTGGGTGGTGGCCCGCAGGGCTTTCAGCAGTACCCGCCACTTGGGCATGTGGGGGAAGATGACCACTTCGAATTTTCCATCCGAAAGCTTGTCATCGGCCTCGCTGAGCGTGGCGTACTTCGCCATCTCGGCTATGTTGGCGAAGACGATGCTGTCGAACTTGCGGCGCTTTCCGTCGCTTTGACGTATCTCGAAGGGCTGAAACTTTGAGAACGTCCGCACCACGGAGAACATTTCCTTGATCGCACCCTTGCTCCCCTTTTCCAGGTCGATTGCCATCACTGGCGTCAGGCCGAATCCGACATAGGAGTGCGCATATTCTCCCGGGGCGTCCGGTCCCTGGCCTGTGTGGATGCGCATCAAGTCGATAAGCCTCGTCCGCCCTAAGGCGATGGCTTCGGCCAGCGGCATCGTGCCCGTGGTCCGCCGGTGGTCGTTCGCGTTTCCTGCCGCCATGACGGCACACACCGCGTTAGGGTTGCCGCTTTGCATGACACCGTTGACCACTTCGTTGTATCCGCCGTCGCCGCTGACCGACACTATGAGAACGTCGTGCAGATTGGCTGCCGCGTCACGCGCCAGCATGACCGCGTGGCCGGCATGGTCGGTCGGTTGCAGTTCGATGTCCGGTTGATAGGAAAGCGAGCCCCGCAGCTCATCGCGGAGCTGCTCAGCAAGCTTCGGTGCGTTACCGGTGCTGTTGGGATTGTAGATGATGACAATCGCTGCGAAGGTCCGCGTGGTATCGCTCATGCAATCCAGTATGCAACCAGAAAGGCCGCCGGTCGCGGGTACTTGACCGAGCACCCGGACGGGTCAACCCACCTGGTCCGGCGGGAGTGGGGCGCTGGTCCGGGACGCCTCACTGCCCGATTCGCTGATGCTTGATCAGACCGCTGCGGTTTCCGCGAGGATGGCGTCAATCTGCCCCATGGCTTCCTGCATGCCTTCGACCATGCCCATCTCGAGCATCTTCTGCAACTGGTCGGCGGATTCAAACCTCGACTCGGTGGTCATTCGGGTGCGGCCGTCAACGTCTTCCAGCGTGACCGTTGCGTAGGTGGTGCCCATGTCGGCCACGGGCTCGCCGTCGTCGTCGGCAAATCCGTCCTCGAAAGAAAGCCTGTTCGGCGCCTCGATGGCGGTGAACTTCCACCAGCCGGCTGCCTTCTCGCCGTCCGGCCCGGTCATGTAGTAGCTGGCCTTACCGCCCGGCGTGAACTCGTGCTTGTCGAAGGTAGCGGGCCAGGTGGGCGGGCCCCACCAGCGTTCGAGCTGGCGCGGATCTTCCCAGATCTGCCACACCCGCTCCACGGGGGCGTCGAACTCGGCGACGACGGTGAACTTCAACGCGTCCTCGTCCTTAATGACATCGATAACCGGCATGATGGTGCCCTTCTCTATTCGTCGTCGAGAATGTCCTGGATCCGTTCAATCCGGTGCTGCCAGAGCATCTCGTATTGATCGAGCAGTCGACGCGCTCTCCGCACTCCATCAAGATGAGGCCGCACCATCTGCTCCCTACCGCGCTTCTCCTTAACCACCAGAGAAGCCCGCTCCAAAACCGCCACATGTTTCTGCACCGCGGCGAAACTCATGGCGTAGCCCGCTGCCAGCCCCGACACCGAGAACTCTCCGGTGAGCACCCTGGCCACGATGTCGCGGCGGGTAGCATCGGCGAGCGCCTGGAACAGACGGTCCAACTCGGTGTCACTGACTTGATCTACAACCATTTGGTTGTAGATTAGTCCGCGCTGGGGAGGCGGTCAAGGGGTTTTTGCAGAAAACGCCCGACGGCGGCACATGGGTGGCGCCGTCGGCTTCAGGTCGCGAGGTGCTGACCTGCCGTTCACAGCCCTGATGCTTTGGGGGTCATGGTCCCTGCTACGTGGCTGGGTACTCGTCGTCGGTGAGCTTGTCGCCCCAGGTGGTTTCCGGTTCGTCGCTGCCGGGCTCCGGAGCTTCCCAGAGGGCGAGATGGCACATGAAGTTGTCGGCGGTGGCGCCGTGCCAGTGCCATTCTCCCGCCGGGGTGTAGACGGTGTCGCCGGGTCGGATTTCGATGACCGCTTCGCCGCGGGACTGCACGTAGCCGACGCCTTCGGTCACGTGCAGGGTCTGTCCGACGGCGTGCTTATGCCACGCGGTGTGCGCACCGGGAGTGAACCGGACCAGGTTGAGCCGGGTCCGGGAGGGCGCTTCGCCGGCATAGTACGAGTTGAAGTAGACGTCGCCGGCGAACCAGTCGGCCGGACCTTTGACGGTCGGCGTCTTGGGCTGCATTTGCGTGCTCATGATCGATTCCTTTCGTTGTCTTCAAGGACCATCCCGGCCGAGGCCTGGGTGGTCCGGACTGACGGCTGCGCTACGAGCTAAACGGTGAGCAGCACCTTGGTGGCACTCCGTTCGTCCATCGCACGATATGCCTTTGCGGCGTCTTCGAGCGGGAGGGTCAGGTCGAAGACCTTGCCGGGGTCAATCTTGCGCTGCCAGATGAGTTCGATGAGTTTAGGCAGGAAGCGGCGCACCGGGGCGGGTCCGCCGTGCAGGTGCACTCCGGAGAAGAACAGGCCGAGGCCGTCCAGCTTCACGTCATGGGTGACCCCCACGTAGCCGATGTGCCCGCCGGGCCGGGTGGCACCGATCGCCTGCTCCATCGACTCCTGCGTGCCGACGGCCTCGACGACGGAGTGGGCGCCGAGTCCATTGGTGAGCTCCTTGATCTTCGCTATGCCGGCGTCGCCGCGCTCTTCGACGATGTCGGTGGCACCGAATTCACGGGCAAGGGCCTGCCGGTCGGCGTGGCGGGACATGGCGATGATGCGCTCGGCGCCCAGCTGCTTGGCGGCCAGGATCGCCGACAGTCCGACGGCCCCATCTCCGACGACGGCCACGGTCTTCCCTGGTCCGGCCTCGGCGGCCACGGCTGCGAACCATCCGGTGCCCAGCACGTCGGAGGCCGCCAGCAACGCGGGAATGAGATCGGCATCCGGCATTCCGGGCGTCCGGACCAGCGTGCCGTCGGCCAGGGGAATCCGGATGAATTCGGCCTGGGTGCCGACGGAGCCCATCATCACGCTGTGCACGCAGCGGGACTGGTAGCCGGCTTGGCAGATCTCGCAGGTGTTGTCGGACGCGACGAAGGAGCCGACGACGAAGTCGCCGACGTTCACGGTGCGAACATCCGCACCCACTTCGTCAACCACACCGACGTACTCGTGCCCCATCGGCGTGGGACCGGCGAGCTTCTCGACGCCGCGGTACGGCCACAGATCCGAACCGCAGACACAGACTGCAGCCGCCCGGATGATCGCGTCGGTTGGCTCGAGGATGGCGGGCTTCTCACGGTCTTCGACCCGGACATCGCCCGGGGCATACATCACAACTCCACGCATGGGGAGTGCTCCTTTCGTTGGTACCTGACCAGTGAATCGCGCCCTAGGCGCCCGCGGGAGTCCCTGTCGAAAGGTGTACTGACAGGGCACCCTTCGCGGCAGCGCGGTCGCCTACCCTGAGAGCATGGACAATCGGGCGGAGGTGCGGGATTTCTTGATGTCCCGCCGGGCGAAGATCACGCCGGAACAGGCCGGCCTGCCCGGCGGAGTGAAGCGACGCGTTCCCGGGCTGCGGCGCACCGAGGTGGCGGTCCTCGCCGGCGTCAGCGTGGAGTACTACTCCAAGCTCGAGCGCGGCGCGATCGCCGGGGCCTCGGCGTCCGTCCTTGAGGCGGTGGCCAGGGCACTCCAGCTCGACGACACGGAACGTGCCCACCTCTTCGACCTTGCACGGACCGCCGACGGCATCCCGGCTTCCGGACGCCCACGGCGGCGGGCGACGGCGCAACAGGCGGCCCGGCCGAGCCTGCAGTGGGCGCTCGAGGCGATTACCGACGGCGTTGCCTTCGTCCGCGACCCCTACCAGAACCTGCTCGCGACCAATGCGCTGGGCCGCGCGTTCTATTCCCCGCTGATTGGCGACGGCGGGCGCACCCCCAACCTCGCGCGGTTCCAGTTCCTCGACCCGGCCGCCAGGTCCTTCTACCCCGACTGGGAACTGTTCGCCGGGATGTGCGTCGGCATCATGCGCACGGAAGCGGGCCGCGATCCGCACGACCGGGCGCTCCAGAACCTGGTCGGCGAACTCTCCACCCAAAGTGATACCTTCCGCCGGCTCTGGGGCTCCCACGACGTGCGCACCCACGGTACTGGCACCAAGCGCTTCAACCATCCGGTGGTCGGCGAGCTCACCCTCGCCTACGAAGAACTCACCATCACCGCGGAGCCGGGCCTGGTCCTGATGGTCTACACGGCAGAACCCGGCAGCCCGTCCGCTGAACGGCTGCGGCTGCTCGCCAGCTGGGGCGCGGATCACAACCTGCCCGCAGCCCTGAAGGAAAGAGAGCGTCCGGCAATCTAGGGCGGCAACCACTGCACGCTGCGATCTTGCGCCCGTGGAGGGTCCGGAGGTGGTGGTTTGGGAAAGGAGCCGGGCACCGCCGTCGTGATCCGACGTGGGCGGGCCGGGCGTAGAATTGATTGGCCGCATTTTCAGCGCCGGCCTCTTCCCCTTCAGCTAGGTTGTTTTTCCATGCCGCAATTTGCTTCCGCGCTCGCGCGGGGCCTGACTGTCCGCCACATCCGCTTCATGGCCCTTGGCTCCGCCATCGGCACCGGGTTGTTCTACGGTTCGGCCGCGGCCATCCAGGCTGCCGGTCCGGCGGTGCTGCTGGCCTACGCGATCGGCGGCGCGGCCGTGTTCCTGGTGATGCGGGCGCTGGGCGAGATGGCGGTGCGGCACCCGGTTTCCGGCTCGTTCGGCCAGTACGCCAGCCGCTATCTGGGGCCGTTCGCCGGCTTCATCACCGGCTGGACGTTCGCGTTCGAGATGGCCATCGTGGCGATCGCCGACGTGACCGCGTTCGGCATCTACATGGGCTTCTGGTTCCCCGACGTGCCGCGCTGGATCTGGATCCTCGCCGTCGTCTTCTTCATTGCCGCGATCAATCTGGTCAAGGTCAAGGTCTTCGGCGAGACCGAATTCTGGCTGTCGCTGGTCAAGGTGGTGGCGATCATCGCCATGATCCTGGGCGGGGCGGCGATCATCCTCTTCGGCTTCGGCCTGCCGGACGGCGCCAACCCGGGGCTAGAAACCATGCTGGGGTCCGGCGGCTTCTTCGCCAACGGGTTCTGGGGCTTGTTGGCCTCCTTCTCCATCGTGATGTTTGCCTTCGGCGGGATTGAGACCATCGGCATCACGGCCGGCGAGGCGGAGAATCCGAAGAAGGCGATCCCGGGCGCGATCAACACCGTGCCGCTGCGGATCCTGCTGTTCTACGTCTGCACGCTGGCCGTGTTGATGATGATCTCGCCGTGGGACCGGATCGACGGGTCCACCAGCCCGTTCGTGCAGATTTTCGACATGCTGGGCATCCCGGCGGCCGCGCACATCCTCAACGCCGTGGTGATCACCGCCGCCATTTCCGCGATCAACTCGGACACCTTCGGGGCCGGGCGGATGATGTACGGGCTGGCCGAGCAGGGCCACGCGCCGAAGGCGTTTGCGAAGATTTCCCGTCACGGGGTGCCGTGGATGACCGTGGCGACGATGGCCGCGGTGCTGCTGGCCGGCGTCGTGCTTAACGCGCTTTTGCCCGAGTCGCTGTTCCTGATTGTCGCCTCGATCGCGACCTTCGCCACCGTCTGGGTCTGGCTGATGATCCTGCTCTCGCATATCGCGATGAAGCGGGAGATCGCGCGGAAGGGCCTTCCGGCGTCGGAATTCCCGGTGCCGTTCTGGCCGGTCGCGTCCTATCTGGCGCTGGCGTTCATGGCGTTCATCGTGGTGCTGCTCGGCATCATGCCGGACACCCGGGTGGCGCTGGTGGTGGGCTGCGCGTGGATTGGGCTGCTGTTCCTGGCCTACCGATTCGGCGTCAAGGGCGCCGGACGACGTCGCGCGGAGCTGGCGGACGAGACCGGCGTGGCCGCGTCAACGGAACCTGCGCAAGCGCCGTCGGGCCGGTAGCTTCGAAGGCGCCGACAACCGTCCGGCACCGATGACCGTGGACCGAATTGCAGCGGAGTCGGGGAACGCGAAGGCTCGGATGGCCTGCGCGATCTTGAGACCGCCTTGCACGGAGGGCTCAATCGGGTTGGCATAGTCCGCATCTTCGGAACACACCAGCCGGAGGTCCAGCAGCGACAGTCCCCAGGCGAAGACTTCGCGGGTGATGCGGTCGTTGAAGAGCGCGGCTGCCGACTTGATGACGCGCTGGTTGGGGGCTGACGGCGGGGTGTCATAGATGGTGCAGGCGGCTGCAGGCAATCCCGTCGCTGCCAGCGCTTCCAGCATCCTGGCGTAGCCGGCCGCGAAATTGTCTTGGGCATCGGCGAACCGGTTGAAGGCCTGTGCCGCCGATCCGACCGGCTCATCGAGCAGGTAGGCAAAACCCAGGGCGTCGTTGCCGCCGACGCTGACGATCAAATGCGTGGCGTCCGCCGGTAGGGATCGGAGCTGTCCGGCGACGTCGGAGATGACTGCACCGTCGACGGCCAGGAGCGTGGCCTGCCAGTCGGCAGGAAGCAGCCGACGCAGCTGTGTGACGACGTCGGGTCCTCCGGCAACGTAGGCAGCGTTGTCGAAGACCGAATCGCCGAGCAGCACCACATGCCCTGTGTTGCCCTCAGTGTCCATATCGCCCTCTCTGGCACTTGAGTTGGTGAAAACACATTAGCGGCCAGGCGGCCCGGGCCGCAGCGGAAGTAGGCTGCCTGCCCTCGGCTGTGGGGAATAGCCTCCTGACGGTTGCTGTTGATAACGAACATGAAGATTGAGATCTGGTCAGACATCGCGTGCCCCTGGTGCTTCATCGGCAAGCGCCGCTTTGAGACGGCCTTGGCGGGCTTCGAGCACAAGGACCAGATCGACGTCGAGTGGCGCAGCTACCAGCTGGACCCCACGCTGCCCGACCACTACGAGGGCACCGAAACCGAGTACCTGTCCCGGATCAAGGGCATGCCGCAGGACCAGGTGAAGCAGATGTTCGGCCACGTGACCGCGCAGGCCGCTGGCGAGGGGCTGGACTACGACTTCGACAAGGTGGTGGTGGCCAACAGCTTCACCGCGCACCGCTTCCTGCATCTGGCCAAGGAACACGGCCTGATGGACCAGGCCAAGGAAGCCCTGCTCTCCGGCCATTTCGAACAGGGCCAGGACATTGGCGACACGGAGTATCTGGTGAGCACCGGCGTCGCACTGGGCATTGACGAGGCCGAGATCCGCGAGACGCTGGCGGGCGACCGCTTTGCCGCGGAGGTCCGCGCGGACATTGCCGAGGCCCGCGCGCTGGGCGTCAACGGGGTGCCGTTCTTCGTGCTGGACCGCAAGTACGGGATCTCCGGCGCGCAGCCGGCCGAGGCGTTCGCGCAGGCGATCCGGCAGGCGTGGAACGAGCGCA
>NZ_JBNHHB010000056.1:0-31703 GCF_059091905.1 Arthrobacter sp. Dra40 | reverse complement strand
ACGGCCGACGACGTTGCCGGCCTGGTTGCCTACCTCGCCTCCGATGCGGCCGCCAAGGTGACCGGACAGGCGATCGGCGTGGGCGGCGACCGGCTGCAGCTGTGGTCCCACCCGGAGGCCGTGGCCACCGAGTTCCTGGACGGCGGCTGGACCTACGAAGCCCTGAGCGAGCGCTTCGAGGACCTGTTCGGCGGCCGGCTGCAGAGCGTGGGCGAGGAATTCCCCGAACTGCCGGCCGAACTGCAGCCCGAGCCGGCGGCGAAGTAGCCATGGCACCCACCCGCTACGAACTGGGCCTGGACGTGGCCTCGCTGACCGCGATCGATATGCATGTGCATATCGAGATCGACGGCCACGGGCACGTCTCGCTGCCGCAGGTACTGATGGACGCCTCGAGCAAGTACTTCAAGGCCGAGGAGCGCACTCCCTCGCTGGACGCGATCGCGGCAACCTATCGGGAGCTCAACATGGCGGCCGTGGTGTTCACCGTGGACGCCCGGACCCGGCTGAAGCACCAGCCGAACAGCATCGAGGACATTGCCGAGGGTGCGGCCCGGAACAACGACGTGCTGATCCCCTTCGGCTCGGTCGATCCGCTCACCGGTGCCGAAGCGATCGACCGGGCCAAACAGCTGGTTGAGGACTACGGGGTGCGCGGGTTCAAGTTCCACCCGAGCCTGCAGGGCTTTAACCCGTCCGACGAGCGCTTCTACCCCCTGTGGGAGGCGCTGCAGTCGCTCGGCCTGCCTGCCGTCTTCCACACCGGGCAGAACGGCATGGGCGCCGGCACGCCCGGGGGATCCGGGATCAAGCTGGGTTACTCCAACCCGCTGCTGCTGGACGAGATCGCCGCGGACTTCCCGCAGTTCCAGATCATCATGGCGCACCCGTCGGTGCCGTGGCAGGACGAGGCCAACTCGATCGCCACGCACAAGTCGAACGTGTTTATCGACCTTTCCGGCTGGTCGCCCAAGTACTTCCCGGAGTCACTGGTGAAGCTGTCCAACTCGGTGCTGCAGGACAAGGTGCTCTTCGGCACCGACTACCCGCTGATCACCCCGCAGAAGTGGCTGGGTGCCTTCGCGGACCTGCCGTTGAAGGACGAGGTGCGTCCGAAGATCCTCAAGGACAACGCCGTGCGTCTGCTGGGGCTGGATGGGCCGCAGCGATGAGCGCCGTTGCCGAAGAAAGGGCCGGGGCCATGGCCGAGCAGTTCTATCCGTCCGACCAATACGGCTACGCCACCCTGCTGACCGATGCCGAGCGCAGCGTACTGGCCCGGCTGCGCGCGGTGCTTGAGGAGCAGGTCCACCCGCTCCTGGCCGACTACTGGGAACAGGGCGAGTTTCCGTACCAGATTGCCCAGCCGCTCTACGACCTGGACCTGATGGCTCCGGCGGAGCTGACCGAGGGCGGCGCCAAGCCGTCCGGGCTGTACGAGGGTTTCCGCAACTTCGAGCTCGCCCGCACTGACGCGTCGGTTGCCACCTTCTACAACGCGCAATCCGGGCTGTTCCGCACAGCGGTTAACTTGGGCGGCAGCGCCGAGCAGTCGGCCGAGCTGGACCCGAAGATCCGCAGCTTTGAATTCAAGGGCGTCTTCGCGCTGACCGAACCGGAGCACGGATCGGACATTGCCGGCGGGCTGGAAACCAGCGCCCGGCGCGACGGCGACGAGTGGATCATCGACGGCGCCAAGCGCTGGATCGGCGGTGCCGTTACCGCGAACGTGCTGGCCATCTTCGCCCGCGACCAGGCCGACGGCCAGGTCAAGTGCTTCCTGGTGCCGACCGATGCCCCCGGCGTCGAGCTTTCCAAAATCCTGCGCAAGACCTCGCTGCGGATGATGCAGAACGCGGACATCAAGCTGGCCGGCGTGCGCGTCCCGGACTCGGCCCGGCTGCAGAATGTGAACTCGTTCGCGGACGTGGCCGCGCTATTGCGGAACATGCGCTCGGATGTTGCGTGGATCGCCACCGGCCTTCAAGCCGGCGCCTACGAGGCCGCGCTGCGCTACGTCAAGGAACGGAAGCAGTTCGGCAAGCCGCTGGCCGGCTTCCAGCTGATCCAGGAGAAGCTCGCCACCATGCTCGGGAACGTCACGGCGTCGCTCGGCATGGCGGTGCGGCTGACCCAGCAGCAGGAGGAAGGCATCTACAAGGACGAGAATTCCGCCTTGGCCAAGATGTTCTGCAGCGCCCGGATGCGCGAAACCGTCGCCCTGGCGCGCGAGGTCGTCGGAGGCAATGGCATCACCTTGGACACCGACGTCGCGCGCTTCCACGCCGACGCAGAGGCCGTCTATTCCTACGAGGGCACGCACGAGATCAACGCCCTGATCGTCGGCCGGGCCATTACCGGCACCGGTGCATTCCGCTAGAGCACATCAGCAACCCATTCCCCAAGGAGCAATCATGAGCAACACCGTCGTCAACTTCGAGGATCTGCCCGGCCTGGTCGGCAAGGACCTCGGCTACACCGACTACCGCGAGGTCACCCAGGACCAAATCAACACCTTCGCGAACGCCACCGACGACCACCAGTGGATCCACACCGACGTGGAGAAGGCCAAGGAAGGCCCCTTCGGCGCGCCGATCGCCCACGGCTTCCTGACCTTGTCCCTGATCATTCCGCTGTGGAGCGAATTGTTCGACGTCGAAGGCGTCAAGACCAAGGTCAACTACGGGCTGGACCGGGTGCGCTTCACGAATCCGGTCAAGGCCGGCTCCAAGGTCCGCATGCACTCCACCATCGCCGAGGTCACCGAGGTCAAGGGCGGGGTGCAGATCAAGACCAACAACACCATCGAGATCGAGGGCGAGGAGCGGCCTGCGGTCATCGCCGAGTTCCTAGCGCGCTTCTACGTCTGATCCGCCTCTGCGGCCTGACTGAACCGACCCCGGCCACAAAGCCGGGGTCGGTGCGGGGCACAATCCGGCTAGAACTATTGATTTATTCAACTATTGCATCTACGTTGTATCTAACTGTGTTGCTAGTCACAGTCAGCTCCCGAGGGTCGGGAGGCGGCACCACGGAACCAAGGAGCAATTCATGAAGAAGCACTTGGCCAAATTGTTGGCCGGCGGCGCGATTGCCGCGATGGCATTGACCGGTTGTGGATCCGGCTCTCCATCCGGATCCAGCGGCGCACCGGCTGCGGAGTCCGGCGCGGCGGACAGCGGGCTGACCAAGATCACCGTGGGGGTGCTGCCGATCGCACCGTCCGGCGCCGTGCAGTACGGCATCGACGAAGGCATCTTTGAGAAGCACGGGCTCGACGTCGAGCTCCAGACCGGTCAGGGCGGTGCGGCAATGCTGCCGGCCGTTTCCACCGGCACGATGAACTTCGCCGTGGGCAACCCGCTGTCGGTGATGACCGCGGTGGACAAGGGCCTGGATATGAAGATTGTCTCGGGCTACAGCAATTCCCGGGCCGAAGGCGAGGACAACAACGCCGTGATCGTCAAGGCCGACTCGGGGATCGAGAGCTTCGCCGATTTGGCAGGCAAGACCACTGCCGTCAACACCCTCAAGACTCAGGGCGACCTGACCATCATGGAGTCGGCCGCGAAGGACGGGGCCGATCCGTCCAAGCTGAAGTTCAGTGAGATGCCCTTCCCGGACATGGAAGCCCAGCTGGAACGCGGCAACGTGGACGCCATCTGGGTTCCGGAGCCGTTCCAGTCCAAGGCGCTCGCCAACGACGACTACAAGCTGCTGGGCTACCCGAACCAGAAGACCCTGCCGGGACTGCCCACCATGGTGACCTTCACCAGCGGCAGCTACGCGGAGCAGAACCCTGAGATCGTGGCGGACTTCAAGGCCGCCGTGACCGAAACCCTGAAGGACGCCGAGGCCAACAACGACGGCGTGCGCGCTGTCCTGCCGGACTTCATGGGCATGCCGGAAGAGGTAGCCAAGAACCTCAAGATGGAGGTGTTCGACGGCGAGGTGCGCACCCACGTGCTCAGCGACATGGGTGAACTGATGCTCAAGTACAAGTACGTGGACAACCAGCCGGATGTGCCGGCCATGATCGTGAAGTAGTCGATCCAGCATTGAGCAGGGGCGGTTCCCGGTATGCCGGGGGCCGCCCCTGCGGCGTGTGGCGCCGGGGCGGCAAGGACAGGTCCGGGGCGCCCTTGGAAGTATTAGCGGCATTTATCGGGGTTGGTCAGCCCATACTGTGGCCCGCCGGACAGCCGCTGCCTAGACTCCCAAGAAACGCTGAACCACACGAGGGAGTGCATCATGAAGCGACTTGTCAGCATGGTCTGTGCCGTCGCCGTCGCGGCAACCCTGGCGGCATGCGGCGGCGGGTCGCCGTCCGGAGAGTCGCCGGCAACCAACGGCGGCGGTGCTTCGCCGGCGGAGGGGCTGACCGCGGTGAAGGTGGGTGCGATTCCGATCGGCGACGTGGCCCCCCTCCACCTCGGCAAGGCCAAGGGGTTCTTCGAAGAGGAGGGACTCGACCTGACCATCGAGAACACCACCGGCGGCGCCGTCTCTGTTCCGGGTGTGGTGAGCGGCAGCTTCGACTTCGCGTTCGGCAACACCGTCTCGCTGATGGTGGCGCGCGACCAGGGACTGGACCTGAAGTACGTGGTTAACGGAACCCGTGCCTCTAACCAGGACGACGTCGACTTTGCCGGCGTGGTGGTGGCCAAAGATTCGGACATCCAATCGGCCACCGATCTGGAAGGCAAGACGGTCTCCTCCAACAACCTGGCCAACATCGGCGACACCACGGTCCGGACGGCCGTGGACAAGGCCGGTGGCGACGGCTCCAGCCTGAAGTTCGTGGAAGTGGCCTTCCCCGACGCGCTGGCCGCCGTGGAGAACGGCCAGGTGGATGCCGCGCTCATCTTAGAGCCGTTCCTGACCTCCGCGATCAAGAGCGGGGCGCGGGTAGTTTCCTGGCCGTACCGTGAAACCCACCCGAATTTGGACATCGGCGGCTACTTCACCTCCGCGGACAAGATCAAGCAGGATCCGGAATTGGTGGAGAAGTTCACCGCGGCAATGACCAAGTCGATGAACTACGCCCAGGAGAACCCGGACGAGGTCCGGAAGATCATCGGGACCTACACCAAGACCGACCCGGCGCTGCTGGAAGAGATCGTGCTGCCGCGCTTCGACCCGAAATTCGACCGCGACGCCGCCCAGACGCTCGCCGACGCCGTGCTGAAGTACGGCACCGTCGACAACACGGTGGATCTGGACGCGCTGCTGCCGTCAGAAAGCCAGTGATGCCGGTAGTAGCGGAAGCTGCTGGCTGCACCGGCCTGCCGGGGGCAAGGCGGCTGTGTCGTCCGAGCCACACAGCACCCACCGCGGCCGTGGCGCACCGTTGATAACAATCCGGATGCCTCGTTGACGCATACCACTATGGACGTAGATACTGTGAGTGAGCTGGGGCACATCCGTGCATTGGAAGATTGATGGGAGAGGGAACCCGTGAAGAAAATCAGGGCAGCAGTGGCACTGGCGGCGGTGCTGGCGTTGACGGCGTGCGGTGGTGGAAGCCCGTCGGGCGGCGGCGGGGAATCAGCTCCCGCGGGCGGCGGCGAAACGGCCGGCGGAATGACGAAAATCAACGTGGGTGTCATCCCGATCGTGGACGTAGCACCGATCTACCTGGGTAAGGAGGAGGGCTTCTTCGAAGAGGAGGGGCTGGACCTGGAACTGACCCTGGCGCAGGGCGGTGCGGCCATCATCCCGGCCATCACCAGCGGCCAGATGGACTTCGGCTTCAGCAACGTCACCTCGCTGGTCATCGCCCGGTCCAAGGGGCTGGACATGAAGATGGTTGCCAACGGTGTGGCCACCACGGGCAATCGGGATAAAGACTTCGCCGCCGTCATGGTGAAGCCGGACAGTGGCATCAAGGACATCCCCGACCTCGTGGGCAAGCGGATCGGTGTCAACACGCTGAATAACATCAGCGATTCCACGATCCGGGAGGCTGTCGAGCAGTCCGGCGGCGATTCGTCCGACCTGAAGTTCGTGGAAATGCCTTTCCCGGACATGCCGGCGGCCTTGGCGAACGGCCAGGTGGACGCGATTGCCGCGGTCGAGCCGTTCGCGACCATTGTGGCAGGCGACGGCGCCGTGCCGGTCTTCTCCAACTACGCATACCCGATCAAGGACCTGACCGTGGCGGCCTACTTCACCTCCGACAAGAACGTGCAGGAGAAGCCGGAAGTCACCGAATCGTTTGTCCGTGCCATGAAGAAGTCGCTGGCTTTCGCCGATGAAAATCCCGACAAGGTGCGCGAGATCCTGCCCACCTACACGAAGCTGGAACCGTCGGTCATCGAGAAGCTGACCCTGCCGAAGTTCCCGCAGGAAGTGAACGCCGACTCGATCAAGGAGATCGCGGACATCTCGCTGAAGAACGGGCTGATCGACCAGCTTCCGGACATGGAGGCGCTGCTGCCGCAGCAGTAGGACGAGCGCCAAGCGCCGGTGATGCCCCTTCCCTGTCGGAAGGGGCATCATTGGTCTCTAGGGCTGCTCGCGCCACCAATGGGATGGTGTTCTCAACTATTGACTTTTTCAACTAAAACGCATTAGGTTGGGTGGGTGCCGTTGTGATGCGCTTCACGGCGGCTCCGCTGGGTAGCCCGGGCGCCGGGTACGTCGAAAGGGTTTAAACGATGCAGAATCAGGGGCTCGGTGCCTGGATCCACAAGCGCCGCATGAAGTCCGCGGCCAAGACCGCGATCATCAGCACCGCGGGCGAGATGAGCTACGGCGAATTTGCCGAGCGCGTCGACCGGCTGGCCAATGCGCTGGCGGACCGCGGCATCGCCCAGGGCGACCGGGTGGCCTACCTGGGCGAGAACCACCCGGCCTTTTTGGAGACTTTCTTTGCCTGCGGCACCCTGGGCGCTATTTTCGTTCCGTTGAACACCCGCTTGGCTCCGCCCGAAGTCCAGTTCGCCCTGCAGGACTCCGGCAGCCGCATCCTCATCCATGCCCGCACCTTGGAGTCGCTGGCCGTGCGCGGCAGCGCCCTGCTGGGCATCAGCCACCGGATCGTCGTCGAGGACGGCCCCGCCGGAAATGGGAACGGTGGCCCCGCGGCGAACGCAACCGAGGCAGGCGGCCAAGACACCGCCGTCGAACTGTTGGAAGAGGTCATTGGATCCGGCAGCGAGGAGCGCCGCGATGTGGCCGTCTCGCTCGATGACCCGGCCATGATCCTCTACACGTCTGGCACCACCGGCCGGCCGAAGGGTGCGCTGCTCACGCACGGCAACATGACCTGGAACAGCATCAACGTGCTGGTGGACTTCGACATGGCCAGCACCGACGTCGCGCTGATGATCGCGCCGATGTTCCACGTGGCGTCGCTGGGCATGGGCGTGCTGCCGGCGCTGATCAAGGGGGCCACCGTGGTGCTCGAGCCGAAGTTCGAACCCGGCCGGACCTTGATGCTGATCGAGAAGTACAAGGCCACCAGCATCAGCGGCGTACCGACCACCTATCAGCTGCTGTGCGAGCACCCCGATTGGGACAAGACCGACATCAGTTCGCTCAACAAACTGACCTGCGGCGGCTCCGCGGTGCCGATGCGGGTGCTAGAGGCTTACGAAGCGCGTGGGCTGTCCTTCACCAACGGCTACGGCATGACGGAGACCGCGCCCGGCGCCACCACGCTGGCCGCGGAAAAGTCGCGCCCGAAGGCCGGGTCCGCCGGACTTCCGCACTTCTTCACCGACGTCCGGATTGTCGACCCGATGGGCGACGTGCTGCCGGCGCGCGAAGTGGGCGAGATCCAGATTTCGGGTCCCAACGTGATCCGCGAGTACTGGAACCGGCCCGATGCCACGGCCGAAAGCTATGCCGACGGCGCCTGGTTCAAGTCCGGCGACATGGGCTACCTGGACGAGGACGGCTTCCTGTTCATTTCCGACCGGCTCAAGGACATGATCATTTCCGGCGGCGAGAACATCTACCCGGCCGAAGTGGAGCAGGTCATCCTGGAGTTGGAAGCGGTCAGCAGCGCGGCCGTGATCGGCGTTCCGGACCCGAAGTGGGGCGAAGTCCCGCGCGCGGTGGTGACCGTCCGCGAAGGCTTTTCGGTGACAGCCGAGGACATCCAGCAGCATCTGGACGGCCGGCTGGCCCGCTACAAGATCCCCAAGTCCGTGGTGATCGTGGAGGACCTGCCGCGGACGGCCAGCGGCAAGATCCGCAAGGCCGACCTGCGCAAGGAATACTCCAACTAACACCTCGGCCGGGTGCCGGGCCCGTTCCGTTCTGCGACTAACGACGGCGGTGCCCGGCTCCGGATCTTCCGGAGCCGGGGCCGGGCTACTTCTTGGCCCCGGCCGCCTGCCGAGATCCCGGCCGGTTGGCGTAGAGCTGGTCGATCAGGGCCAGCCCGCGCTGGGCCCAGGCAATCTCCTGCTCGGCCCGGGCCACCAGGCCTTCATACGTGAAGCGCTTGAAGGCCTTAACCCGGTCGCGGTCGGCCTCGGGCGTGCCGGCCAAACGGCGGTTGAGCATTTCGCTGCGGTCCTGGTCGATCTCGCGGATCCGCTGCTCCCATTGCTGGCGCAGGCCCGTGTGGTGTTCAATGTGCGCTCGCATCTGCTGACGCGCTGCTTCGGGCTCGGCCCATTCCAGGTAGGCGGCCTTCAGGTGAGCCGGATCCCGCACCCGGGTGTACTCGAGGGTGGTGTTCATCCAGTCCCGGAACGCCTTCACGCCGGCATCGGTGATGTGGTACCGGCGCTTCTTGCCGCGCTGGCCCCAGGTGACCTCCTCGCCGTCGATCAGGCCCTCTTTCTCCATTCGCCGCAGTTCCGGGTAGATCTGTGAGTCCGGAGCGTGCCAGACGTGCCCTACCGAGGCTTCGAATTCCTTGTAGAGGTCGTAGCCGGTCATGGGCTCAACGCTGAGCAGCGCCAGCAGGGCGTAGCGGAGACTCATTGATCCAACTTTCTTGTCGGCTGTGTTGCCAATCACTATATCCATCGATAGTCTGAGATTCACGCCACTATCTATGTCGATAGTTAGTCGGCGGCCCGGAGGCGGACCGCCATCGGCAAATATAACTGAGCCTGCCCCACTGCGGATGCTGGCTCGCGCTACCGGAAGGAACCCACTGTGACTGCTGCCGTGCAGACCGCCAGCTCCACCACCCTCAAGGTCATGGGCCACCCGTTGAACGCGTGGTATGTGGCGGGTTGGGATCACGAGGTCACCCGCAAGCCGATGGCCCGGCGGATCGCCAACCGACCGCTGGCGCTGTACCGCACTGAGGACGGCAAGGCCGTGGCCCTGGCCGACGCCTGCTGGCACCGGCTGGCTCCGCTCTCCATGGGCAAGACCATGGGCAAGGACGGGATCCAGTGCCCGTACCACGGCATCGTCTACAACTCGGCCGGCAGGTGTGTCTCGATGCCGGCGCAGGAGACCATCAACCCATCGGCCACGGTTCCGTCCTTTCCGGTGGTGGAGCGCCACCGGTACGTCTGGGTATGGCTGGGAGACCCGACGCAGGCCGATCCGGACCTGGTTCCGGACATGCACCAATTGGACTCGCCCGAGTGGGCGGGCGACGGCGAAACCATCCACGCAGACTGCAACTACCAGTTGGTGCTGGACAACCTGATGGACCTGACCCACGAAGAGTTCGTGCACTCGTCGTCCATTGGGCAGGAAGAGCTCAGCGAATCCGACTTCGTGGTTTCCCATGAGGGCAACACCGTCACCGTGACGCGCTGGATGCACAACATCGACGCGCCGCCGTTCTGGCTGAAGAACATGCGGGATAAGTTTCCGGGCTTCGAAGGCAAGGTGGACCGCTGGCAAATCATCACGTTCCAGGCCCCGTCCACCATCTGCATCGACGTCGGCGTGGCCAAGGCCGGCACCGGTGCGCCGGAGGGGGACCGCAGCCAGGGTGTCAATGGTTTTGTGATGAACACGATCTCGCCGGAGACCGAGAGGTCCTGCCACTATTTCTGGGCGTTCATGCGCAACTACCGGTTGGACAGTCAGTTGATCACCACCCAACTGCGGGACGGCGTGCACGGCGTGTTCGGTGAGGACGAGGAGATGCTCAAGGCGCAGCAGCAGGCCATCGACGCCAATCCGGATTACGAGTTCTACAACCTGAACATCGATGCCGGCGGCATGTGGGTGCGCCGGCTGATCGAGCGGATGCTGGTGGCCGAAGGCCGGCTGGCTTCCGCCGTCCAGGCCGGCATCTGAAGGAAGGTGTAGCCCGAGCCATGGCAGCAACAAACGTAGAAGTATGGCAGCACGCCACCGTGGTGGACGTGCAGGACGTGGCGGCCGGCGTACGCCGCATCGTGCTGGAGCCCGCCCTGCCAAAAATCGCAGAACCGGGTTCGCACATCGACCTGAAGGTGCGGATTGGCGGCCAGGAGGACAAGCGCTCCTATTCCGTCGTGGACTCGGCCGACGGCGGACGCCGCCTCGCGCTGAGCGTGCTGAAGGCCCCGGCTTCCCGGGGCGGATCGGAATTCATGCACACGCTGGCCGCCGGGGACACGCTGGAGATCACCCAGCCGCTGCAGAACTTTCCGATGCGGGTCGGGGCCGAGCGGTACATCCTGTTGGCCGGCGGCATCGGCGTGACCGCGATGGTCAACATGGCCCGCGTGCTCAAGGCCGTGAAGGCCGACTACCGGATGGTGTATGCCGGCCGCAGCCGCGAGGCGATGGCCTACCTGGACCGGCTGCGCGAGGAGCACGGGGAGCGGCTGCAGGTCCACGTGGACGATGAAGGAACGTCACTGCAGGTGGGCGAATTGGTAGCCGGCGCGGACATGGACACCGAGCTGTACATGTGCGGACCGATCCGCCTGATGGATGCGGTCCGCCGGGCCTGGACGGAACGCGAACTGCCGGTGGCGAACCTGCGCTACGAGACCTTCGGCAACAGCGGCTGGTACGACCCGGAGGAATTCGTGGTGAGGATCCCTCGGCTGGGCATTGAGGCCACGGTGGGCCAGGGCCGCTCCATGCTCGAAGCCCTCGAAGAGGCCGGCGCGGACATGATGTTCGACTGCCGCAAGGGGGAATGCGGACTCTGCGAAGTCCGCGTCCTGGAACTGGACGGCGCGATCGACCACCGGGATGTCTTCTACAGCGAACGCCAGCAGCATGCAGCGGAAAAGATGTGCTGCTGCGTCTCCCGCGCCGTTACCTCCGGCACCGGCGCGCAAACCGACGCCACGCCCGGCCGAGGCCCGGCCGTCGTCACCATCGACGTGTCCTGACGCGCTCCGCGGGGAAACGTGTCTCCGCGCGCTTCGCTTGGTCGACAACCGGGGCGCTTGCGCCAGCGAGGAGATCCAATTGAATGGCGGCTGGCGGCCGGTTTATATCCAGCGCGGTGCTGGGGGCGTGTCCGGCCTGTTGGAGGTGATGCCGTGGGCGGGCCGGCCGGCGGCCCAGGCGGTGATGTCCGGCAAGGCGCCGGTGACAATCACCGGGTCGGCGGCTGCTGTGTCCCCGAGTTGGGTAAGACCGCCTGAGTCCAGGATTTCCAGGCGAAGGCCTTTGTCGTCGCCGCGGTTGTGCCAGGCTTCGGTGATGTCTCGGAGCAGACGCTCGAGGACGTCGGCGGCCATGTCGCCGAAGCTGGCGCCGTTGTCGAGGTCGACGGCGTGGATCCAGACTTCGCGGGTCCGCCACCACACGGTTTCGGTGGCCGGGACGGTGCGGCCCTGGGCGCTTTTGACCTCGTGCTCCCACGCTTCTTGCGGTGTGTCCCGCCATGCAACGTCGAGGTGGTTGGCGGACTGTTCGTAGAGGTCGCGCAATTCGGTGGGGGAGAGCGTGGCCCCATGGTCGATTTCTTCGTTCCGGGCCTGCCGCGAGGAGTACATCGGCGTTTCCACGCCGGTGTTGGCCCACCCGATCAATCGCGCGATGGCGCGGGCGTTGTAGCCGACGTGGGCGATGACGTGGGCGCGGGTCCAGCCGGGCAGCAGCGAGGGCGCGGCGAGCTCGTCGTCTGAGAGTTCGTTGAGCTTGCGGCCGAAGAAGGCGGTGCCGCGGCGGGCTGTGAGCAGCGCGCTCTGGAGGTCAGGGTCCTGGGTGAGGTCCTGGTGTGCAACCATGATGTCTCCTGCAAATGGGTGGCATGCGGGCCCGCTCGCACGGGCCCGCCTGGCGGTTCGGTTTCACTACTGTCCCGGGAAGGTCCAGTCTCCTTGCCGTCAAGCGTAGCGCTCGGAGGACCACGGGCCCGGGGCAGGAAGCTCCCACAGCTGAGGGCAACGGCGGCACCCAGACGAGCACCGCCGTCGTTGTCAGGTGCTGTGGCTTGCCGCTAGGCGCTGGCCGGTTCCACCGGTTCCAGCTTGCGGTCCAGCGGGTGCTCGATCTCGTCCCTCAGCATGCCGCCGAAGGTGAGCGCCAGCACCGCCAGCAGCGGCAGGGCCAGGCCCACCAGCAGGAAGATCAGCCAGATCGGCACCACTTCGCCCACCGGCCCCGCCAGCGCCATGGACACGGGCATCAGGGCGAGCGAGACGAAGAAGTCCAGGCTGGAAATGCGGCCGAGCAGGGGCGACGGCACCCTGCGCTGCAGCAACGTTCCCCAGATCACCTGGCCCGCGCTGCCCGTGGCACCGACCACGAACAGCGCCACGGCCATCAGCCAAAAGCTGTCGGTGAAGCCAATGGCGGCGATGGGCAGGGCGCCGGCGCCCCAGCACAGCAGCATCACGGTGAGGTAGCGCCTGGGCAGCCGCAAAGACGCGGTCAGCAAGGCCCCCACCGCGCCGCCGATACCGAAGATGCCGAGCAGGAATCCGAAGGTTTTCGAATCCCCGCCCAACTGATCGGCGACGGCGAAAGGCAGCAGCACCTCGATCGGGCCGATGAAAACCAGCACGCTCACGACCGCCCACAGCAGCGTCCACAGCAGCCACGGGGTCTTGACGGTATAGGACACGCCCTCGCGCAGGTCGGCCAGGACGGAGCTGCGCTTGGCAGCGGGCTCGTCCTGGGTGGAGACGGACGCGGCGCTTCCCTGATCCGGAACGAGTTCCTGGCCCAGGAAGTTCAGGATGACGAGCGCGGCCAGATGGCACACCGAAATCCAGCCGATGGCTGCCCCGGGCGAGAAGGAAGCGACGACCGTTCCCGCTACGGCGGGGCCCGCGGCCTGCTGCAGCAGCGGGCGCATGGTGCCTTCCATGCCGTTGGCAGCCAGCAGGTCCTCGGCCGGCAGGATCCTGGGCAGGATGGCCGAGTAAGCGGGGAAGAAGAACGCTGCTCCCACACCCAGCAGGAAAGCGGCCGCGGCCAGGTGCCACAGTTGCAGCAGCCCGGTCATGGCAAGCAGCGTCACGGCGGCGATGGCGACCAGGTTGGCGGCCTCGACGCTGATGATCAGCCGGCGGCGCGGAAGCCGGTCGGCCGCGATGCCGCCAATCAGCACGAAGGCCAGCAGTCCGATGCTGGAGCAGGTGGCGACGAGTGAGAGCTGGATGGGGCCGCCGCCCAGCGCGATGACTTGGTAGACCATGGCCACGGCCCACATGCCCGTGCCGAAAACCGAGATGGCCAGGGCCGAAATGAGGATCCGGTAGTTGCGGTGGGCGAAGGGCCTCAGCGCGCGGGGCGTGGACATGGTGATTCCTGTGAGTTAGAAGGGAAGGCTTCAACAGTATCCGCCCAGTGATTGAGAAAAGCAAACCACTCTTGACCCTCTATATCCGTAGTGGTTTTGCGGCTAGACTCGCTGCAGATCGGTCAGGAGTGACCGGTGCCACATGCGGAAGGATTTGGATCATGGCCGACCCGAAACACGCTGCATCGGACGCTGCCCGTGCGTTGCTCGATGACTTCTCGCTGGAGATGACCGGTAAGGACGTTCCGGCCCTGGAAGATGCGGCCGGCGCGATTCCTCCGGGCACGTTGATCAACGTGACGTTCCTGGGGAACGAGGACCTGCCCATGCGAGTTTCCGCGGCCGCTGCGGTGAAGCGGCACGGATTTGTGCCGGTGCCGCACGTGTCCGCCCGACGGTTGGCGTCACAGGCCGACTTAGAGGATTTCCTGCAGGCCTTGTCCGCCGACGCTTCGCCGGAGGATGTTTTCGTGGTGGGCGGGGACCCGGCCGAACCGATGGGCCCCTTTGCCGACTCGCTGGAGGTCATTCGCAGCGGATTGCTGCCCAAGTACGGCATCCGTCGGGTGGGCATCAGCGGTTATCCGGAGGGCCACCCGGATATTTCCGACGACGTGCTGTGGGAGGCGCTGGAGGGCAAATACGCCGAACTGCAGCAACAGAACCTGGAGTCGGTCATCATCACCCAGTTCGGCTTCGACGCCGACCCGGTGTTCGAGTGGCTGGCAGAGGTCCGCCGCCGCGGGATCAATGCGCCGGTGCGGATCGGCGTGCCGGGACCGGCCGGGGTGAAGCGGTTGCTGAACTATGCCAAGCGCTTCGGTGTGGCCTCCTCGGCCGGGATTGTGCACAAGTACGGGTTTTCACTGACCAACTTGCTGGGGACCGCCGGACCGGACAAGTTCTTGGAAGAATTCGCCGGCCGCTATGACCCGTCCGTCCATGGCACGGTGAAGCTGCACTTCTACACCTTCGGCGGAATGAAGGCCACCGCGGAATGGGTCACGGACTTCCGAGGCGGACGGTAGCGGCGCGCGAACGGAAGCTCGTCGGGGGACGGGGCTCGGCGCCGCGGCGATGGCGGGCTTCCGCGGCTGCGCTGTCCACGTTCAGACGGAATTGTCCATCTTTTAGTGCGCCGTGGCGCCCTGACAAGGAACGATGCTCGAGCAGGTGTTAATACTTGGACAGCGCCGCTCCTTAGCGGCGCTCGCCGGACTTAAGGCCGGATTGGGCCACCCCATGGCCCTGCCCAGATCGGCTGAACGAGCTCCAGAGGGCGTGGTGCGCAGTTCCCGGCCCTGTTGCACGCCGCTGCTCTGTGATTAGGTGAAGATAAGGCGCACGGGCGCCTAAGGGAAGGAGCTCCATGAGCGAGAACATCAGCAATCCGGACCGATATGACCGCAAGGACCGCGACGAAACCCCGGTTGGAACGGCGCGCGACGAAGAGGTGCTGCCGCCGGGTGAAATACCCCCGGATGCCAAGCAGGGTCTAGCCAATGTCTACGGCGATGCCGATCGCACCGCCATCGATGACCCCGTCAGTGCGCCTGGGCCCGAGGACGCCGCCGCCATTGAGCACATGGAACAGCACTACAGCGTGCGCGAGACAGAGTCGGGCGAGCGGTACGTCGAAGAGACGGTCCTGCCGGAGGATGGCGACTGACAGAGGCGGCCGGCCATTAACTGAAGCGGCGGGGAAGGTGCCTTGGGCACCCTCCCCGCCGCTCGCCGTCGTGCCCCTCAGGAGCAGTCGGGGATCAGGCCTGCTTGCCGGAGCGCCAGCCGCCCGGGTAGTCCTGGCGGACCGCCGAGGAGTACGGCACCGGGCTGACGATGGCGCGCACGTTCAGCTGCTGGTGCGGCTCCACGGTGGTCTTACGGGACCCGCCGTCGGGTTCGCCCCAGACCACGGTGACCTCCGTGCCCTCCGGCACGTCCGCGTCCACGGTTGCCAGGGACAAACCCTTCTTCTCGTTCGCGGAGTAGCCGGTGAACATGGACAGGCCGATCGTCTCGCCCGCGGCGTCCAGCACGGCGTCGTAGTTCGACGAGCCATAATTGGCCAGCGGCAGGTCGAAATACTTGTACGACGTGCCGTCGGCGTCGAAGAGCGAGGCGAAGATCTTGGCCAGGTCCTCGGCGTTCCACTCGAGCGTGACCTTCTTGCGCTGCGTTGCCGGGTCGATCTTCTCGAGGGCCTCGCGGCCGATGAAGTCGTGGTCGAACTTCACCATGTGGCCGTAGCCGAGCTCCCACGGGTTCAGGTAGTAGTCCTCGATCTTGTCCGAGACAAAGCTGCCCGCCACGGCGTTGACCGCCTCGTAGCTGTCGGCGCCGAGCCACTCGCGGTAGGGGCGCAGCTCCTCGCCGGTGTAGATGGCCGGCAGCGGAGACGGAATCCAGCCGGATTCCAGCGTGTTGGACGGGTAGGCACGGGAGCCGACGGCGAGCATGTCGAATTCCTGGCCCGCCTCCAGGATGGTGTCGCGGATCTGGTCGTAGGTCTCATACGGTCCCCAGATCTCCAGCCCCGGTGCACCGGCCATGCCATGGCGCAGGGTGTGGACCTGGCGGCCGGCCACCTGCATCTGGTCCATGTTAAAGAACTTCAACTGCTCCACCCGGCCGCCGTTGACCTTCTCAATGATCTTCCAGGCGTTCGGGCCCTGGATCTGGAAGCGCCAGTACTTGCGCTTCACCGGCTGGCCCATAGGCCGCGACGGCGACCGACGGTCCACCTCGATATCGACGTCATAGCCGCCGGTTTCACCGTGGTAGATCAGCCAGTTGGCCGCAGGGGAACGGCCTACGTAGACGTACTCGCCTTCGGCCTCGTGGAACAGGATGCCGTCGCCGATCACGTGTCCGGCCGGCGTGGTGGGAACGTACTGCTTGGCTTTGTTCACGGGGAAGTTGGCCACCGAGTTGATGGCGGTGTCTGAAATCAGCTTGAGGGCGTCCTTGCCCTTGATGAACAGGTTGTCCATGTGGTGCGACTGGTCGAACAGCACGGCGCTTTCACGCCAGGCGCGCTGCTCGCTGCGCCAGTTGGTGAATTCAGGGGCGACGACGGGGTAGATGTAGGCGCCGATCTGCGAGTTCCGCAGCATCTCGACAGTATTGCCGGATTGGTCCAGGACTTCCTGGAGGTTCTTTGCGCTCATGGGTACTTGTCCTCCTCGATGGCGGCTGGATTGTGATGCAGTACACAATCCCAAGACACCACGACTCTATATCTATGGAGGTAGTTATGTCGACGGTTTTTACCCGGGTAAAAATCGCCGGTCGGGAAATACGGAACGAAAATACGCCTTTTTGAACAGCTCACGTCACCGATTGCAGCGTCACCAACTGCTCTTTCAACGACCACACCGAATGCAACGCCGGGGCTATCACCGTTGCCGGCGGCGAAAACCACGCTGCCTGCGTCACGTTCATTGACACCGGAGTGCACGGCGGCTTGCCCAAGGTTTTGGCCGGGGTGGGCGCTTGCCAGCGCGCCGAATGCCTGCACAATGACCACCTCATGTGCCAGGCTCGGGCGGTCCACGTGGGTCCCGGCGCCGATAACGCCGACTGCCTAACCTATGCCCACCGATAGGCCGTCAATGCCCCTTCCAGAGTCGAATAGGACGACGTCGGAAAGGGGCACCTGAAAGGGCTGTGCGGCCGGGGGAGGGTCAGCGCTCCGCGGCAAGCACCGGAGCTTCCGCAGCATGGACCCGGTGGACGGCTTCGTTGAACTCGGCCTCGATCTCGGGCGTGGGCTTGTATGTCAGGTGGCTGACGACGACGGCGACGATAACGTTGAGGATGAAGCCCGGAACAATCTCGTACATGGTGTCGGACAGCGCCGACGTGCCCCAGACAAAGACCGTTACCGCACCGGCCACCATGCCGGAGAGCGCGCCGGCGATGGTCAGCTTCCGCCAGAACAGGGACAGGATGATGGTCGGGCCGAACGAGGCACCGAAGCCTGCCCAGGCAAAGGCAACCAAGCCCAGGATGGTGTCGTTGCGGGCCCAGGCCAGAATGCCCGCCACGACGGACACCACCAGCACGCCCATCCGGCCGAGTATGACCTGGGTCTTCGGCGACGCATGTCTGCGCGCGAAGATCTTGTACAGGTCCTCCACCAAGGCCGAGGAGCAGACGATCAGCTGCGATGAGACGGTGCTCATGATCGCCGCCAGCACGGCCGCCAGCACAAAACCTGCGACGAATGGGTGGAACAGGATCTGGGACAGATCCAGGAAGACTGATTCGGCCGACTTGGCGTCCGTAAGGGTCATGTCCGGGTTCTGCTGGAAGTAGGCCACACCAACCAGTGCGGTGGCCACGGCACCCAAGACGGTCAGGAGCATCCAGCCGATGCCGATCCGGCGGGCGGCTTTCGCCTCGCCGGGCGTGCGCAGCGCCATGAAGCGAACGATAATGTGCGGCTGCCCGAAGTAGCCCAGCCCCCACGCAGCAGCTGAGATGCCCGCGACGGCACCGCCGGTGAACAGGCTCAGGTGGTTCGGGTCCACCTGTCGGATGGATTCGATGGTGGCGCCGAGGCCGCCGGTGGCGAAGACTCCGACGATCGGCACCAGCAGCAGGGCAGCGAACATCAGGAGGCCTTGGGCGACGTCGGTGTAGCTGGCGCCGAGGAAGCCGCCGAACATGGTGTAAAGCACCGTGACGCCGCCAACCACCAGCATGCCTATCCCATAGGTGGAGCCGAAAGATGATTCGAAGAAGATGCCGCCGGCCACCATGCCGGAGGAAACGTAGAAGGTGAAGAACACCAAGATGATCACGCCGGAGACGACCCGCAGTAGGTGCGACCGGTCCTTCAGTCGGTTTTCCAGGAAGCTGGGAACGGTGATCGAGTCATTGGATACTTCGGTGTAGGAACGGAGCCGCGGGGCCACGAACTTCCAGTTCAGCCAGGCGCCGATGGTCAGGCCGATCGCAATCCATGCCTCGAACAAGCCGCCGACATAGAGCGCGCCCGGCAGCCCCATCAGCAGCCAGCCGGACATGTCGGAGGCGCCGGCGCTCAATGCTGCAACGCCGGGCTTCAGGCCGCGGCCGGCCAGCATGTAGTCGTCAAGATCGCTGGTACGCCGGTACGCCCACCAGCCGATGGCAAGCATGCCTGCCATATAGATCAGCATCGCGATGAGCTGGAATATCTGGTCGTCCAAGGTTGGGTCCTCCCCAAATAGCGGTTTGGTCCGGCTCAGTATTCCAGTGCGCGTACATATGACACCAGCCACAGTGCCCTCCGCGGCGCCATCTAGGGCAAAATCGTTTCATCATGTTGGTGCTGAGGCGCATAATCCCCAACCTCCGATTGAGTTTCGCCAATCAGTGAATAGGTGTAGCCTCTATCTGGCCTCACTTCAACCCTTTGCCCGAAAGTTGCGTCATACCCAGATGCTGCTCCGCTTAATTCGCCATTATGGCCGCCCCTATCTTCCCCTCGTTTTCGCGGTGGTGGTGCTGCAATTGATCGCCACCATCGCGGCGTTGTATCTGCCCAGCCTGAATGCCCAGATCATTGACCAGGGCGTTGCCCGCGGCGATACCGACTACATCTGGAGCACCGGCGGCGTGATGCTGACCGTCAGCTTTGTCCAGGTGGCCGCGGCTATCGCCGGCGTCTACTTCGGCTCCAAGGCAGCGATGGCGATGGGCCGCGACCTGCGTCGCGGCCTCTTCCACAAGGTCACCGGGTTTTCCGCCCGCGAGGTGGGCCAGTTTGGCGCACCCAGCCTGATCACCCGCGGCACCAATGATGTGCAGCAAGTGCAGATGCTGGTGCTGATGGGCCTGAACTTCATGGTGATGGCCCCCATCATGTGCGTGGGCGGCATCATCATGGCGGTCCGCGAAGACCTGCAACTGTCCTGGCTGGTATGGGTCTCGGTGCCGCTGCTGTTCGTGGTGGTCGGCCTGCTGGTCTGGAAGCTGATGCCGCTGTTCCGCAGCATGCAGCAGAAGATCGACGGCATCAACGGCGTGCTCCGCGAGCAGATCACCGGCATCCGCGTGGTCCGGGCATTCGTCCGCGAGCCTTATGAGGCCAAGCGCTTCGAGAAGGCCAACCGCGAACTGACCGACGTCTCGCTCTCGGTCGGCAACCTGTTCGTGCTGATGTTCCCCTCGATCGGCATGATCCTGCACCTAGCCACGGCGGCCGTACTGTGGTTCGGCGGCCTGCGCGTGGACGCCGGGGACATTCAGGTCGGCGCTTTGACGGCCTTCCTGCAGTACCTGCTGCAGATCCTGATGGCGGTGATGATGGGCACCTTCATGGCGATGATGATCCCGCGCGCCTCGGTCTGTGCCGAACGCATCGGTGAGGTGCTCGACGTCGAGCCCTCGGTGCATGAACCCACCGAGCCGGAGGCGGCGCGCGAGTCCGCCGGTGTGGTCGAGTTCCGCAACGTGACCTTTGCCTATCCCGGCGCCGAAGTGCCGGTGCTGCGCGATGTCAGCTTTACCGCCCGGCCCGGTCAGACGACGGCGATCATTGGCAGTACCGGCGCCGGCAAGAGCACGCTGATCAGCATGCTGCCGCGCTTGTTCGACGCCGGCAGCGGCGACGTGCTGATCGACGGCGTTCCGGTCACCCGGATGGCCCGCACCGACATCACCGACAGGGTTGCCCTGGTGCCGCAGCGGCCATACCTGTTCTCCGGCACGGTGGCGCACAACCTGCGCTTTGGTAATCCGGACGCCACGGACGAGGAGCTCTGGGAGGCGTTGCGCGTGGCCCAGGGTGAGGGCTTCGTCCGCGCCAAGGACCACGGGCTCGAGTCAGTGGTCTCGCAGGGCGGCACCAACGTTTCCGGCGGCCAGCGCCAGCGGCTTTGCATCGCCCGGGCGCTGGTGGCCAAGCCCAAGGTCTACCTCTTCGACGACTCGTTCTCCGCTCTCGACGTGGCAACCGACGCCAGGCTGCGCGCCGCGCTGAAGGGGACCACCAAGGACGCGACCGTGATCATCGTGGCCCAACGCGTCGCAACGATCATCGAGGCGGACCAGATCCTGGTGATGGAGCACGGCCAGATCGTGGCCCGCGGCACCCATGAGGAGCTGCTGGAAAGCTCCGAAACCTACCAGGAAATTGTTGATTCGCAGACCGCTGTGGAGGAAGTGGCATGAGCCCGGACAAAGAAACCCAGTCCGAGCTGGCCACCGGGCCCGACCCGGTGGCGGCGCCCACCCCGGCCGCTGCCGCGGAAGCCGAGGCCGAGGTCCTGGAGGAGCAGTTCCAGCCCGGCGAGGCCGACCAGGACTTCATGACCGGGACCCCGGTCCGCAAGGCCCAGCACTTCTGGCCGTCCGCCAAGCGCCTGTTCGGGCTGCTAAAGCCGGAGAGGGCCAGCATCGCCCTGGTGCTGGCCATGGTGCTGGTGGCCGTGGTACTGAACGTGATTGCGCCCAAGGTGCTGGGCAACGCCATGGACGTCATCTTCAACGGCGCGATCGGCATGAACCTGCCGGCCGGTGCCAGCAAGGCAGAGGTCATCGCCGGGCTCCGCGCGCAGGGCCAGGACCAGTTCGCGGACCTGCTCTCCGGGATGGAACTGGTGCCCGGCGTGGGCATCGACTTCCAGCTGCTGGGCAACCTGATCCTGCTGGTGCTGGGGATGTACGTGGTCTCGTCGCTGTTCATGTGGCTGCAGGGCTGGTTGCTGAACCGGATCGTGATGCGGGTGGTCTTCGGGCTGCGCCGGGACGTGGAAGCCAAGCTGAACCGGCTGCCGCTGAACTACTTCGACACCCGCCAGCGCGGCGACCTGCTCTCCCGGGTGACCAACGACGTCGACAACATCCAGCAGGCGCTGCAGCAGGCCTTCGCACAGCTGATCATGTCCGCGCTGAGCCTGCTGGGCATCACCATCATGATGTTCATCGTCTCCTGGCAGCTGGCCCTGATCGCGCTGATTGCGCTGCCGCTGTCCGCCGTCGGCGCCGGCCTGATCGGCACCCGCAGTCAGAAACTGTTCACCGCGCAGTGGAAGCACACCGGTGCGCTCAACGGCCACATCGAGGAGTCGTTCAGCGGCCACGAGCTGGTCCGCGCCTTCGGCCGCGAACAGCAGTCGGTGGAACAGTTCGACGAGAAGAACGAGGAGCTGTACAAGGCCTCGTTCGGTGCGCAGTTCGTCTCCGGCATGATCATGCCGGTGATGCAGTTCATCTCCTACCTGAGCTACGTGGGCATCGCCGTGGTCGGCGGCCTGCGGGTGGCATCGGGGTCCATGACCCTGGGCGACGCCACCGCGTTCATCCAGTACTCGCGCGAGTTCAATCAGCCGCTGAGCCAGATGGCGGGCATGGCCAACATGCTGCAGTCCGGCGTGGCCTCCGCGGAGCGGGTGTTCGAACTGCTCGACGCCGATGAGCAGGAGCCGGACACGGCCACCGAGACGCTGCCGGCCAAGACCGACGGACACGTGGAGTTCCACAACGTCAGCTTCAGCTACACCGCGGACAAGCCCCTGATCGAAGACCTCTCCTTCTCGGCGAACCCGGGGCAGACGGTGGCCATCGTGGGGCCGACGGGCGCGGGAAAAACCACACTGGTGAACCTGGTGATGCGGTTCTACGAACTGGACGCCGGCCGGATCACGCTGGACGGCGTGGACATCACCGCGCTCAGCCGGGCCGAACTGCGGTCCAAGGTGGGCATGGTGCTGCAGGACGCGTGGCTGTTCGGCGGCTCCATCTTCGACAACATCCGCTACGGCAACCTGAATGCCACCGAGGAAGAAGTCATGGCGGCGGCCAAGGCCACCTACGTGGACCGCTTCGTGCGGGCGCTGCCGGAGGGCTACGACACCGTGATCGACGAAGAGGGCAACAACGTCTCCGCCGGTGAGAAGCAGCTGATCACCATCGCCCGGGCGTTCCTGGCCAACCCGTCGCTGCTGATCCTGGACGAGGCCACCAGCTCGGTGGACACGCGCACCGAGCTGCTGGTCCAGCACGCGATGGCCGCGCTGCGTTCCGACCGGACCAGTTTTGTGATTGCGCACCGGCTCTCCACCATCCGGGACGCGGACGTGATCCTGGTGATGGAGGACGGCAAGATCGTGGAGCAGGGCAACCACGCCACGCTGCTGGGCGCCGAAGGCCCGTACTACCGGCTCTACATGTCCCAGTTCGCGGCGGCAGCGGATCCGGTGTCCTGATGCGCTGAACCACGGGATAACGACGCGGTGCTTGGGTGAGGATTCGCCTCTCACCTTCGGCGCCGCCGTCGTGGCGTTAAACGGGTGTGCAGCCTTCGGCGATCCGCTCCGCGGCACGGCGGAGCGGCGGAAGATGGGCAGCGGTCGCCGCCTGGAGGGTGTCCGGAGTGGCCAGCATGTTGACGCCGACGGCGGCGACCACCGCTCCGGCAGCGTCCCTGACCGGCACGGAAACGGTGCGGTGGCCGGACTGCAATTCGCTGTCGTTGACCGCGTAGCCTTGCCGGCGGACCTGCTCGATCTCCAGCCGGAAGCGTTCGGTGCTGTCGATGGTCTGCTCGGTCAACCGGCTGAACTGGCTGCCGTCCAGGGTGGCGCGGAATTCATCCTCGCTGAGTCCGGCCATCAAGACCTTGCCCATCGAGGAAGCGTGGGCCGGAATCCGGGCGCCAACGGTCAGTCCGGCGCGGATCATGCCGGGAACCCGGGTGGCGGCGATGCAGATGACGTCGCCGTCGGCCAGCACGCCGGCGGTGCACGGTTCCTCGAACTCGCCCGTCAACCATTCCACGCCCTGGCGGGAGGCCAGCACCAAGGGGGAACCGGACAGGTAGCCATAGCCCAGTTCCAGTGCCTGGTGGGTCAGCGCGAACGTCTCTCCCTGGCAGCGCACATAGCCCAGCTGGACCAGCGTCCGCAGCACCCTGGCGGTCGCCGCCCTGTTCAGCCCGGCCCGGGCAGCAATATCGGCGGCGCGCATGGCCGGATTTGCATGGTCGAACACGCTCAACACAGACAGTCCGCGCGCCAAGGTGCGCACGGACTGCTCTGCTGGGGGCCGGAGAGCGGGCTCGCTGGTGATGGTCATCACTGAAGAGGATACCCGGCAGGCCACCTGACCGTGATGCTGGTTACACCGTGCGTAGCACCGTCAGTCGGTGCCGGCCTGGTCCTCGAGGACACCCCGCACCGAGGACCCCGGCACCCACATCACGTCGCCGTGTTCGGCGTTGGCAGCCCGGCCCATCACGAACAGCAGGCCCGACAGCCGGTTGAGATAGCGCCCGGTCTCGCGGTTGACCACGTCGCCGTGTTCGTCCAGGGCGGCCCACACCGTCCGTTCGGCCCGGCGCACGGCGGTACGGGCCTGGTAAAGCAGCGCGGCGGATAGGGTTCCGCCGGGCAGGAGCATCCCGCTAAGATCGTCGGCTTCCTGCCTGAAGTGTTCGATGGCGCGTTCTAGCCGCTCGGCATGCTCCGGGATGATGCGGGCGTCCACCGGGTAGTCGCTGGGGTACGGCACCAGCAGGTCGGCCATCAGGTCGAACAGATCGTTCTGCACGCTGACCAGCATCGCGTTGACCTCGGCGGGCAGCCCGCCACCCGCCATGGCTACTGCCACGGCGGCGTTGGCCGCATCCACCTCGGCGTGCGCGACGACCCTCGGATCGTTCTTGGACACTTCGCCGTGACTGCCGAACAGGGTGCGGCCGGAGTCACCATAATGGTCGGGATCTGTCTGGTCGTCCGCTGCAAATTCGCCACGTTCATTCATGCCTGCAACTATACTTACGAGACGTTTCACATCGAAGAGCCGCAGGAAGCCCGGGGCTGCGCACTACGCAACCGGTGACAACAGTGAGGACCATGATGAGCAGCGAATACACCGGCCCCCTGCCGACGGTCTCCGAGGAATCGGACGACGGGAGGCGGGGCTGGCAAACCGTCGACAAGACGGTTTTCTTCGTTTCAGGCGGCATCATTGTCGTCGTTTGCCTGCTGGGTATTTTCTTTACGGAGCAGGTGACCGAAGTCGCCGGGGCCCTTCTCGGATGGGTGACCAGCACCTTCGGCTGGCTGTTCATCCTCGGGGCAACGGGCTTTGTGGTGTTTTCGCTGGTGCTCGCTTTTGGCCGGTACGGCAATATCCCCCTCTCACGCGAGGGCGAGGCGACCGAGTTTTCCACGCTGTCCTGGATCTCCATGATGTTCAGCGCGGGCATGGGCATCGGCCTGATGTTCTTCGGTGTCTATGAACCGGTGACACATCTGGCCTCGCCGCCTCCTTTTGTTGATGCTGCCCCCGGATCGCCCGAAGCAGCGAACAGCGCCATGGCCTACACGCTCTTCCACTGGGGCCTGCATCCGTGGGCCATCTACTCGGTGGTGGGCCTGGCGCTCGCTTATTCCACCTACCGAATGGGCCGGGGGAACCTGATGAGCTCGCCGTTCCAAGCGCTGTTCGGCAAGGAAAGGATCGAGAAAAGGGGCTGGGGCAAGCCGATCGATATCCTGGCGATCATTTGCACGAAGTTCGGTTCAGCGACCTCGCTGGGCCTGGGCGCACTGCAGATCGCCGCAGGCTTGGCGCTGCTGAGGACCGGCCAGTTCGAGGAAAATCCGGGAGCGGCTGCCCCCATCCTGATCATTTGTGTGCTGACCGTGGGCGTGGTGATTTCGGCTGCGAGCGGTGTCTCCCGGGGTATCAAATGGTTGAGTAACACCAATATGGTGCTTGCCCTTGTGCTGCTGCTGTTCGTGTTCGTCCTCGGCCCCACAGTTTTCATCCTTGACCTGGTGCCCGCCTCGATCGGTGACTATCTGGCCAACCTGGTGCCCATGAGCTTCCACTCGGCCGTGTTCGGCGGCACCGAGTGGCTGGCTAACTGGACCATCTTCTACTGGGCCTGGTGGATCTCCTGGACGCCCTTCGTGGGCACCTTCATTGCCAAGATTTCCCGCGGCCGGACGATCAAGGAGTTCGTCCTGGGCGTGCTGCTGGTCCCCACCGCTGTGAGCGTGATCTGGTTTTCCATCTTCGGCGGCGCCGGCATCAACCTGCAGCTGGGCGGAGAGGACATCGCCGGGGCAGGAAACGAGGCGGCCGCCTTCTTTGCCACGCTGCAGCACTATCCGTTCTTCATCGGAGCGGCCATCGTGGTGATGGTGCTGACCGCGGTGTTCTTTGTCAGCGGCGCCGACGCCGGCGCCGTGGTGCTCGGGACGCTATCCTCCCGCGGCCGCAAGGAACCGTGGACGCCTCTGGTCATCCTCTGGGGCGTTCTCACCGGCGCGGTGGCGGCTGTGCTGTTGTTCGTGGGCGGACTGGACGCCCTGCAGACCTTCACCATCCTGGCTTCAACGCCCTTCGTGCTGATCATCATCGGATTGTGCCTGTCCCTGTATGTGGACCTGCGCCGGGATCCGTTGCGGCAGCGGCGGATGGGGCCGGTGCGCGGCGCGGTCAGTGTGCCCAGCAACGTGCCGTTTGCGGTGCCGTCGT
Source organism: Arthrobacter sp. Dra40 (assembly GCF_059091905.1). Taxonomy (NCBI): domain Bacteria; kingdom Bacillati; phylum Actinomycetota; class Actinomycetes; order Micrococcales; family Micrococcaceae; genus Arthrobacter; species Arthrobacter sp. Dra40. The sequence continues at coordinate 5,590 of NZ_JBNHHB010000056.1, read as the reverse complement.
CCACGTCGGAAATCCCGGTGGTCGAACCGGAACAGCTGCCGCGCATCGACGGTTCCGGCAGCTCGGACCATCCCAAGGGCGGCCTGCCGGAAGACACCGGCGACGGTAGGAAACACGGGCACCATCCGTAGGTAAGTAAGACGGGGCGGGGCCGGCGAATGTTCGCCGGCCCCGCCCCTTGCCTTCCAGTTGGCTAACCGAGCATGATCCCGGCGAAGAAGTCGGCAAGTTCCCGATGCGCATCCAGCGGCAGCACGTGGGCGACATACTGGTCCGGCCGGACCACCACCATGGCGCCCTGCCGGCGGTCGATGCCGCGCAGGTCAAAGATGTCCTCTTCGGCCTTCAGGTCGGGAGTGAAGACTTTCTCATAGTCCTTCAGGCCAAAGGGAGCCTTCCGCGGGAACAGGAAGGATGGCACGTCGTTGGCGTCCAGCTCGCGGTGGCCCTGCTGGAAGACGGCGCGGACATCAAAGACGGCATCGGCGTCTGCTCCGGCGGGAGTGTAGCGCCGGACCGGAGAGTCTTCGGACTCGGCCAGGAACCGGCACAGAGCGGCCAATCGGGAGTCTGCGGCACCGGGGTGGGCGGCGTCGGCGAAGGCGTAGATCCGCCAGCGTCCGTCTGCCTGTGCGACGTGGCCCAACCCCACCGGTTTGGCGTCGGCCAGCCGGACAACCGGGGCCGAGTAGAAGCGCTCGCCGATCGGGAAGCCCTTGGCCAGATGCTCGTGGGTGTCCTCTCCGATGATCATCGACGGCGGGTAGTCGGTGGCGAAGCCAGCGGTAAAGCGGCCGGCCTCAACGAATTGCCGTTCCACTTCCTCCGGGTCCAAGCCCTCGTCGTCGGGCCGGTTGGGGTCCTTCGGACGGGAGCTCATGGTCTTGGACCAGCGGGTGTCGAAGTCGATCAGCTCCTGGGCCACTGCCTGGCGCTCACCGGAGTAGGTGTCCAGCAGCGTCTCGGGGCTGCGGCCTTCCAGGACTGCCGCGAGCTTCCAGCCCAGGTTGAAGCCATCCTGCATGGACACATTCATGCCCTGGCCGGCTTTGGCGCTGTGCGTGTGGCAGGCGTCGCCGGCGATGAAGACCCGGGGCGTGCGGGTTCCGCGCTCCTCCGGAAGAACGTCGTCGAATCGGTCGGCGATGCGCTGGCCCACTTCGTAGACCGACCACCAGGCGATGTCCTTGACCTCGAGGGTGTAGGGACGGAGGACCCGCTGGGCCGCCTCAATGACCATGTCGGACGTGAACCGCTTGCGGGCATCGCGGTCGGCGGGGTCGAGGTCGCCCAAATCGACGTAGAGCCGGACCAGATAGCCGCCCTCGCGCGGGATGAGCAGGATGTTGCCGCCGTTCGCGGACTGGATGGCGGCCTTGAAGCGGACGTCCGGGAAATCAGTGACGGCCAGGACGTCCGCCACGCCCCAGGCGTGGTTGCGGGCGTCGCCGCGCAGTTCCACGCCCATCGATCTCCGCACCGCGCTGCGGGCGCCGTCGCATCCCACCACGTACTTGGCGCGGACGGTGACCTCTTCCGACGGGTCGTCGCCGTTCGCCCGGCGCATGGTCACCCGGACCGGGTAGTCGCCCGAGCCTTCCACCTCGACGCCGGTGACTTCCAGGCCGTAGTCCGGTTCCAGTCGGCTGTGGGACTTGCGCATATGCTCCAGCAGGTAGTCCTGCATCCGGGCCTGGTTGACGATCACGTGCGGATACTCGGACAGCCCGTCCGCAACGTCCTGGACCCGTCCGCTGCGAACGATCCGTGAGCGGTCCTGGTCATCCGGCCGCCAGAACACCGTTTCGTTAACCCAGTACCCTTCGCGGACCAAGCGCTCGGCCAGGCCGAAGGCGTTGAACATTTCGACTGTCCGGCAGGCCACGCCGTCGGCCTGCCCCAGCGCCAGCGGGCCTTCCCGCCGTTCGACCACACGGGTGGTGATGCCCGGGAACTCGGCCAGCTGGGCGGCCAGCACCACCCCGGCCGGTCCGGTGCCGACCACCAGGACATCCACCTCTTCCGGCATTGCGCCCTGGCTGTCCGGGCGACCTTCCGCAGCCGGCCGGAGCTCAGGATCGCCTGGATGGTAGCCGGCTAGATAAAACTGCATGATGCTCCTGGTGGTTTGTCAGGCCGTGTCCGGGCCCGGGCGTTGTCACGACGCATCACATCGTAGTGATCGGCGCCACGGATCAGCCAAGAGATTCTGTCCAGCAGAAATACTACGTGGTGGGCAGTGCGCCATCGGCGCGAAGTTCGCGCAACACTGCTTCGCAGGTGGCATGGAGGGCTTGGATGACCTCCGGCTGCTGGATATCTCCGCCGCGGGACAACGGAGAACTGATCGATACGGCCAAGGCGGCGGGGCGGCCCGCGGTTGCCAGGGGTGCGCCGACGGCCGCGAGGTCCGGTTCGGTACGCCCGAGGTTGACGGCATATCCCCGCGTCCGTGCTTCCGCCAGTTCGCGCTGCAGGCCCTCCAGTTCCGCCGACGCGAGGCTGCTGCCGCTTTGTTGCGCCTGCCTGCCGGTGTAGAGCTGCGCGACCGACGGCTCCGGGAGCGTGGCCAGGATGGCTTTGCCGCCGGAGGAGAGGTGCGCCGGAAGAACCGTGCCGGTGCGGTTGCCTACCCGGAGCAACTGCGGACCCTCAGCCGTGAACAGGTAGCGGGCGGTGACGCCGACCCGTTCGACCAGGTTCACGGTTTCACGAACCGCGAGGGCCAGCGCCTCAAGGTGCGGGCGGGCGATCGAGACGGTGGTCCGGGCAGGGCCAGCGGCGGTGTCGGCGCGCAGGGACGGTCCGGCGCAGTAGCGCCGCTGGTCATCCTGCAGGGCAAAGCCCCGGTACACCAGCATGGCCATGAGCCGGTGGGCAGTGGACGGGGCCACACTGAGCGCGTTGGCCGCGTCGGTGATCCGCAGCCAGTCCCGCTCCTGGAGAAGCATGATCAACTGCAGCGCCCGGTCGACGGAGTCCACGGCGTAGCCGGGCTTCTTCACGATGTTCATGTTCTGCACAGCAGAAGCCTAGTCCGGAGGTCCGGAGGTCCGGAGCGGGAGGGGCGCACCCGGCCGGGGTGGTGGGCAGGCAGAGGAGGGCGCGCAGGCGCGTTTGTGCCCGGCCAGACCGGGTAAGCGCCGGACTGCCGCCCGCAGCCCTGGCACCTGCAGGTCCGCCGCCGCAAGAGGCTGCGCTTGGATGCTGGGCAGCCAAGTTACCAGCGGGTAGCATGACGGCATGCACCTGATCTTCCGTACGCTGTTACTGCTTGTCACGGCGCGCCGCCGGCCCCCGCTGGGGATTTGGGATTCGTCGACCCTGCCATTGCGTGTGCTGCCCACCGACATCGACATCGCGATGCACGTCAACAACGGGATGTACTTCTCGCTGATGGACCTCGGGCGCTTCGAACTGATGGTGCGCGCCGGGGTCTGGGACGTCTTCCGCCGCAAGGGCTGGTCGCCGGTGGTCAGTGCGGAGACCATCTCCTTCCGCAAATCGCTCACGCTCGGCCAGCGGTACAGCATTGAAACCCGGATCGTCGGCTTCGACGACCGGGCCATCTATTTTGAGCAGCGCATGGTTTCCGACGGCGAAATCTACGCCCGCGCCTATATCGCCACCCGGTTGGTGTCTAAGCAAGGTCCGGTCGCTAACGAGGAGATCTTCGCGGCCACCGGCCAGCAACCGCCGGCCGAGCTGGTGCTGCCCGAATGGCTGCATGAATGGCGGGAGAACAACGCGCTGCCCAGCACCCGCCGTCCCGCTCCGCACCGCTGGGTGCGCTGACTCTGGTCGGCGGCACCTCCTTGCCCTACGCTATGGGTGAGGGAGGTGAGCGGTCATGATCGCAGCACCCGGAGACCGCATCGTCATCAGGGGAAAGACGGTGGAATCCGCTGATCGGCACGGTGAAGTCATCGAGGTCCGCGGCGCCGGCGGCGCCCCGCCTTACTTCGTCAGATTCGACGACGGACACGAGAGCGTGGTCTTCCCAGGCACCGACTGCAGCATCGAGCATGCTGCCAGATAAGCGCTGCCGGTAAGCTCGCCGCAGAGGCGAAGCCCGCCGCAGGCGAAGCCCGCCCCAAGCGAAGGGCCTTGCCGACTACAGGACCAGCCGGCGGGCGTGCAGTACGCTGTCCGTCATCGTGCCGCTTTCGCCATCCGGTCCCGTAACATCGCGCTCCACCGAGTCCACAGTCTCCAAGGTCCAGGCTGGGCCATCGAGCCCAAGCTCAGAGGCCAGCTCGGCTGCGGTGGGCAGCGCTTCCTCCGGCTCAGGGTGCTTGGACCACGGCGGAAACGATTCGTGCCCGACGATCAGCAGCCGGCCGCCGGGGGAGACGGCGCGGGCCCCAGCTGCAAGGATCGCGTTCCGCGGCAGCTCGACCGGTGAGTGGAGGAACTGCGCGCAGACCAGATCGTACTGCTCGCCGGCTTCCCAGCCGACCAGATCCTGCCGGCGCCATTGAATCCGGTCCGCGACGCCGGCTTCTTTGGCGTGTCGTGCCGCCCGCTGCAACGCGAGTCCGGACATGTCCAGGCCGGTGACCTGCCAGCCTTGTTCGGCGAGCCAGATGGCGTCCGCGCCCTCGCCGCATCCCAATTCCAGGGCGCTGCCGGGGCGCAGGCCGGAGAGTTCGCGGACCAGCATGGCGTTGGGCCGGCCGCTCCAGATCTGGTCCCGCTCAGCGTAAAAGGTTTCCCAGAACTTATCGGGTTCCTCCGCGTGGCCTTGAGGGGCTTGATGGCGATGTTCCATGCCTCCAGACTCTACGCCGCGACCCTTCCGCGGAGAACGCCCGGCCGCAGGCCACGACCCGCCGAGGGGAGCGGGAAGAAATAAGGCGGGCACCGCCGTCGTTATGTCGATGTGTGCCCGCGGCAACTACCGTGGGTCATCCCGTAACGAAAGGCCCGCCGGCGTGAACGTACCTCTGTCCATCCTTGACCTGGCAACCATTGGCTCCAACGAAACCGTGGGCGAAAGCCTGGCCGGCAGCGTGGCGCTGGCGCAGCGTGCGGAGGAACTGGGATACCGGCGGGTCTGGTACGCCGAGCACCACAACATGGCGTCCATCGCATCCTCCGCGACCAGCGTGCTGATCGCCCATGTGGCCGCGAATACCCGCACGATCCGCTTGGGCGCCGGCGGCATCATGCTGCCCAACCATGCTCCGCTGACCATTGCCGAGCAGTTCGGCACGCTGGAGGCGCTGCACCCGGGCCGGATCGATCTCGGGCTGGGACGCGCGCCGGGCAGCGACCAGAACACCTTGCGGGCGCTGCGCCGTGACCCGATGAGCGCCGATTCGTTCCCGCAGGATGTGCTGGAGCTGCAGGGCTATCTCACCGGACAGACCCGAATCAAGGGTGTAGATGCGACACCGGGCAAGGGCTCCAACGTGCCGCTGTACATCCTGGGCTCCTCGCTGTTCGGCGCCAAGCTGGCCGCCGCGCTGGGGCTGCCGTACTCGTTCGCCTCGCACTTCGCACCGAACGCGCTGCAGGATGCCGTGGCCGTCTACCGCCGCGAATTCCAGCCCTCGGCGCAGCTCGCCGAACCGTACGTGATCGCCGG
>NZ_JBNHHB010000055.1:0-32516 GCF_059091905.1 Arthrobacter sp. Dra40 | reverse complement strand
ACACGGCCCCGCGCCCGGGAGCAGCTTTCCGCGGCCGCCTGCGCGCCCGCCAGCACCCGCGACTTTTATTCGCCAGCGGCCGCCTGCGCGGTCCGCGGAGGGGGTCCGAGACGTTTATTCTCCGGTGCGGCGCAACCCCTGGGCCTGCGTCTCGTCGCGGATCTCGCCCACGAGGACCTCCAGCACGTCCTCGAGGAACAACACGCCGTGCGTGCTGCCGTCGGTGCCCAGCACGCGGGCCAGGTGCGAACCGGTCCGCTGCATCACGGCAAGCGCGTCCTCGATTTCTTCATCGAGTGCCAGATTGGCCAGCGTGCGGACCTTGGTCACCGGGATCGTCTTATTGAACCTGTCCTCGGGGATGGTCATGACGTCCTTCAGATGCAGGTACCCGGTGAGGTTCTCGTCCGCGTCGGCCACGGCAAACCGGGAGAACCCGGTCCGGCTCACGGCACGTTCAAACTGCTCCGGCGTGGCGTCGACGCCGATGGTCACCAATTGGTCGAGCGGCACCATCACGGCGGCCGCGGTCACGGCGGAGAACTCCAGCGAGCTGGAGATCAGTCCGGCGTCGTCGTCGACCAGCCCGTGCCTCGTGGACTCCTGGACGATGGACTGGACTTCTTCCAGCGTGAAGGTGGAAGAGACCTCGTCCTTCGGCTCGATCCGCACGGCCCGCAGGATGTGGTTTGCCGTCCAGTTCAGTGAGGATATGACCGGCCGCACCAGCTTGGACACTGCCACCAGCGGCGGAGCCAGCAGCAGCGCGGCCTTATCTGCCATGGAGACGGACATGTTCTTCGGGACCATCTCGCCAAAGGTCACATGCAGGAACGTCACCAGCAGCAGCGTCACGGCAAACGCGATGCCGTAGGAGATCTCGTAGGGAATGCCCAGCCACCCTTCCAGCGGCAGCAGCAGCAGTTCCTTGATGGCCGGCTCTGCCACGTTCAGGATCAGCAGCGAACACACGGTGATGCCCAGCTGCGCGCACGCGAGCATCAGGGAGACATGCTCCATGGCCCACAGCGTGGTCTTTGCCCGCTTTGATCCGCTGTCAGCGAGCGGCTCGATCTGGCTGCGGCGGGCGGACATGACCGCGAATTCGGCGCCGACGAAGAACGCGTTGGCGAGCAGCAGCACCACCAGCCAGAAAATACCCATGGCGGCCATCAGAGCCCACCTCCGGCGTTGCCGGTGTCAGGCAGCACGGCACCGGTTGGCTCAGCGGGAATGAAGCGCACGCGGTCCACCCGCCGTCCGTCCAACCGCTCGACCTCCAGCGTGCCGCCGTCCACCGAAACGGTGTCCCCGACGACCGCAATCCTGCCCAGCTGCGCCATGATGAAGCCGCCAACAGTTTCGTAGCTGGCTTCATCCGGCACGGTGAGCTGCGGGATTTGCTCGCTGACCTCGTCCGGACGCATCAAACCGGGGAAATACCAGTTCCCTGCCGCGCTTTGCAGCACGCCGGGCTTCACCCGGTCGTGTTCGTCCGCGACTTCACCGACTATTTCCTCCACCAGGTCCTCCAGCGTCACCACACCCGCGGTACCGCCGTATTCATCGAGGACGACGGCGAACTGAAGGTTTGCGGCGCGCAGCTCCGCGAGCAGCGAATCCAGGTGCACGGTCTCCGGCACCCGGAGCACATCGGCCATGATGGTGGCCGCAGCCAGGTGCGGACGCTTCTTGCGCGGCACGCCAATGGCCTTTTTAATATGCGCGACGCCGCGGACGTCGTCCGGGGAATCTCCGAGCACCGGGAACCGGGAGTACCCGGTGCGGCGGGCCGCGGCAATGAGGTCGGCGACAGTCTGATCTGCATCGATGAACTCAACCCGGATGCGCGGTGTCATCACGTCGGCCGCTGTCCGGCCGGAGAAAGACAGCGTCCGGGCGAGGAAGTTTGCGGTGCCGGCATCCAAGGTGCCCATTTCGGCCGAGCGGCGCACCAACGATGCCAGCTCCGAGGGCGTGCGGGCCCCGGAAAGCTCTTCCTTGACCTCCAGCCCGAACAGGTGCAGCACCTTGTTGGCGAAGCCGTTAAGCATGACCACGAACGGCTTGAACACCGCGGTGAAGATTAACTGCGGCCGCGCGACCACCTTGCCAACCGCCATCGGCAAAGCGATGGAGGCGTTCTTGGGCACCAGTTCGCCCAGCAGCATGGACAGCAAAGTAGCGATGCCCATGGCGATCACCGCGCCGACCGGATGGATGACCGCGTCGGCCAGGCCCAGCGCCGTCAGCGGCTGCCGCAAGAGGGTGCTGATGGCCGGTTCCATCAGGAATCCGGTGAGCAGCGTTGTCAGGGTGATCCCGAGCTGGCAGCTGGAGAGCTGCGTGGAAAGGGACTTCAGGCATTTCATCAGCGGAGCTGCACCGCGGTCGCCGTTGTCGATGGCTCGCTGCACAGTTGGCTGGTCAAGCGCCACCAGGGCGAATTCCACGGCGACAAAGAATCCGGTACCGAGAATCAGCAGCAGGCCGGCGGCGATCTGGATCCATTCCATTATTGCGGCACCGTCCTCAACTTCAGGCGGTCCGCTGGAGGGGGGTCATCCGAGCCCGGACTAGGAGGCTCCTGACTGGCCGCGCGGGCGGCAAGGGTGTGATGGGCACGTGCACGGGATTTGCCGGTGCTGGGTGACGCCTCGCACGCGGCGCCCGTGTGGGCTGCCTGTGCTCCCGCGGTACGGCATGCTGCCTGCCCTGCGGGGCGCGTCACGGACCGGCTCCTAGAATAGCTGTCCATTATGGGCTATAGCGTAGCAGCCGGCTTCCGCCGCGGGCAGTTTTTTGCGGCCGTTCTGCCGGGGGCGTACCAGCCACGGCGCCCGGAGCGACCGGCGCCAGCCGTCTCCCTACCAGCTCTGCGGTACCGGACGGCCTTCTTCATAGCCGGCGGCTGACTGCACACCCACAATGGCGCGTTCGCGGAACTGAACCAGGTTCTGCGCACCTGCGTAGGTCAGCGAGCTGCGCAGACCGGCAGTGATGTCGTCCAGCAAGTCCTCCACGCCGGGGCGCAGCGGGTCAACGTACATTTTGGACGACGAAATGCCTTCTTCGAAGAGCGCTTTTCGTGCCCGCTCGAAAGCGTCGTCGCGCCGGGTCCGGTTCTGCACGGCGCGCGCCGACGCCATGCCAAAGCTCTCCTTGTATTTCCGCCCGTTGCTGTCCGTCAGCAAGTCCCCCGGGCTTTCATGCGTCCCGGCGAACCAGGAGCCGATCATCACCTGGCTGGCGCCGGCCGCCAACGCCAGGGCAACGTCCCGCGGATAGCGGACTCCGCCGTCGGCCCATACATGGGCGCCGAGCTCCCGCGCAGCCTCCGCACATTCCTGCACGGCTGAGAACTGCGGCCGGCCCACGGCGGTCATCATCCGGGTGGTGCACATGGCTCCCGGACCTACGCCGACCTTGACGATGTCCGCGCCGGCTTCCACCAGGTCGCGCACTCCCTCGGCGCTGACCACGTTGCCCGCCACCACCGGAACCTGCGGATCCAAGCTGCGCACCGCTTCCAGTGCATCGAACATCTTGCGCTGGTGCCCATGGGCCGTATCCACCACCAGCACGTCCACCCCGGCCTGCAGCAAAGCCTCGGTTTTGGCACGGACATCGCCATTAATCCCGACGGCGGCGGCTACCTTGAGCCGGCCCTGTGCGTCCAGTGTGGGGTTGTAAATGGTCGAGCGCAACGCGCCGGCACGGGTGAGCGCGCCGACCAGCATGCCGTCGTCGTCCACCACCGGTGCAAAAGATGCCGAGGCCGAGTCGAACAAATCGAAGGCCCGCCGCAACGCAGTGTCCGCGCCGACGTCGAACATGGAAGCCTCCAGCAAGAGCGGATGAGCCGCCATCACTGCCTCCAGCGAGGCATACCGGTCAACGCCCTCGCAGTCCTCCGCGCGCACCACCCCCACGCATTTGCCGGCGTCGTCCACCACCGCGGCCGCGCCGTGCGACCGCTTGTCCATCAGGTGGAGTGCGTCGATGACGGTATTGCCCGCCGTCAGCTTCAACGGGGTTTCAAAGACCGTGTGGCGGGCCTTGATCCAGCCCGTGACCTCTGCCAGCACGTCCAACGGCACGTCCTGCGGCAACACGGCCAGCCCGCCGCGTCGCGCTATTGTCTCTGCCATCCGGCGTCCGCTGACCGCGGTCATGTTCGCCACGACCAGCGGGATGGTGCTGCCGGTGCCGTCGCCGGCGGCCAGGTCCACATCCAGCCGGGAAATGACATCCGAGCGCGAAGGCACCAGGAAAACGTCCGAATAGGTCAGGTCGGTCATCGGCTGATTAATCAGGCGCATAGTTGCTCTCTTTACTCATCGCCGTGCACGCCGGCGGGACGGCCGGTCGGTGCGTTGGTGCGGGTCAGTCGGACTGGAAGGTAGCCGGGGTCCGGGCACGGCGGTCACGGCCCCTGCGCCCCCAGGTGTGGCGGGCCGCTTGCGGCAGCGTGACTGCGCCGCGAAACAGCGTGGTGCAACCGCCAAGGGCGGCCCGGCCCTGTAGAACTCTCCCGGCTCCCCTGAGAGTCTAGAGGCACACGGCTCCTTAATGAATTGGCGCGGGTTCAGAGGTACAAGGGGGTAAAGATTAGCCTGCGTTGCGAAAGTGTCATTAGACTGGCTACTGGTCCAGATCTAGTGCGCGGCAGATGCGCACTCGCAATTCCGCTGCTAGCCGGCAGGTCCGGAAACAGCCAGGGGAATCGTGTGATCTGCAGGGCAAGCGGCAATTCACGGAAGAGGCGTATCACAAGTGCCAGAGCATCCCAACCTTCGTCTACCCGAGGAATTCGGCGGTAACGAATGGCTCGTCGATGAAATCTACGAGCAGTACCTCCAAGACAAGAATTCCGTGGACAAGAAATGGTGGAGCATCTTCGAGGCAGCCAATGGTGGCGCCGGCAGCCCGAATGACACGACGGCTCCCGCGACAGCTGCTACCGCAAAGTCCCCGTCCCGCCCCGCCCCGGTAAGCGGCACCCCCGCTGCCTCGGGTGAAAGCACGGCTCCGGACCGGGCAGGAACCAAACCCGTTCCGGCCGACAATGCACCTGCCGCCAACACGTCCACCGAGACCGCTTCCGCCCCTGCCAAGCCGGCAGCGAAGGCTGAGCCGAAGCCGGCCCCGATCCCCGCCCAGCTGCCCAAGTCCGCGCCCAGCGCTGTAGCGGAAGATGACACTGTCACCGTGCTCCGCGGCCCCGCCAAGGCCATCGCCACCAACATGGACGCCAGCCTCAGCGTGCCCACGGCCACCACGGTGCGCGCGGTTCCGGCCAAACTGCTGATCGACAACCGCGTGGTGATCAACTCCAATTTGGCCCGCGCCCGTGGCGGCAAGGTCTCCTTCACACACCTGATCGGCTACGCCGTTGTCAAGGCGCTGGGCCAGTTCCCGAGCCAGAACGTCCACTATGACGAGGTCGACGGCAAGCCCGTTGCGGTCCAGCCGGCCCACGTGAACTTCGGCATCGCCATTGATATGCCCAAGGCCGACGGCACCCGCCTGCTGGTGGTGCCGAACATCAAGCGCGCCGAAACCATGAACTTCTCCGAGTTCTGGCACACCTACGAGGACCTGATCAAGCGCGCCCGTGCCGGCAAGCTCACCGCCGACGACTACGCAGGCACGACCGTTTCGCTGACCAACCCGGGCGGCATCGGCACGGTGCACTCCGTCCCCCGGCTGTCCAAGGGCCAGGCCACCATCGTGGGCGTCGGTGCCCTCGAGTACCCCGCCGAGTTCCGCGGTGCCAGCGAACGGACCATCGCCGCGCAAGGCGTCGGCAAAATCATCACCCTGACCTCCACCTACGACCACCGGGTGATCCAAGGAGCCGGCTCGGGCGAGTTCCTGCGCCTGATCGAGTCGCTGCTGCTGGGCGACCAGGGCTTCTATGACGAGATCTTCGAAGCGCTCCGCATCCCCTACGAGCCCGTCCGCTGGCGTCCGGACAATCAGGTGGACGTTGACCTGCAGGTCAACAAGGTGGCCCGCATCCAGCAACTGGTGCACGCCTACCGCGTCCGCGGCCATCTGATGGCAGATATCAACCCGCTGGAGTACGTCCAGCGCAAGCACCCGGACCTGGACATCAACACCTACGGGCTCACCTTGTGGGATCTGGACCGCGAATGGGTCACCGGCGGATTCGGCGGCAAGGACCGCCTGAAGCTGCGTGACATCCTCGGCGTGCTGCGCGATGCCTACTGCCGCACCACCGGCATCGAATACATGCACATTCAGAACCCGGCCGAGCGCGAGTGGTTCCAGAGCGAGCTGGAACGCGAGTACGCAAAGCCCAGCCGCGAGGAGCAGCTGCGCATCCTGGGCAAGCTCAACGCTGCCGAAGCGTTTGAAACCTTCCTGCAGACAAAGTTCGTGGGCCAGAAGCGCTTTTCGCTGGAAGGCGGCGAGTCCCTGATCCCGCTGCTGGATGCAGTGATCTCCGACGCCGCCGACGACGGCCTGGACGAAGTAGCCATCGGCATGGCCCACCGCGGCCGGCTGAACGTGCTCACCAATATCGCGGGCAAGACGTACGCACAGGTCTTCCGCGAGTTCGAAGGCACCCAGGATCCGCGCAGCGTCCAGGGCTCCGGTGACGTGAAGTACCATCTGGGCACCGAGGGGAAGTTCACCTCCGACAACGGCAACGAGACCAAGGTCTACCTCGCTGCCAACCCCTCCCACCTTGAGGCCGTCGACCCGGTGCTCGAAGGCATCGCCCGCGCCAAGCAGGACCGTCTGGACAAGGGCGACGAATTCCCGGTGCTGCCGGTGATGATCCATGGCGACGCAGCCTTTGCCGGCCAGGGCGTCGTGGCGGAAACGCTGAACCTGTCCCAGCTGCGCGGCTACCGCACCGGCGGCACGGTGCACATTGTGGTCAACAACCAGGTCGGATTCACCACCTCGCCGCAGGCCTCGCGGTCCTCGGTGTACTCCACCGATGTTGCCAAGATGATCCAGGCGCCGGTGTTCCACGTGAACGGCGACGATCCTGAAGCTGTGGTCCGCGTAGGCCAGCTGGCCTACGAGTACCGTCAGCGGTTCCACAAGGACGTCGTCATCGACATGGTCTGCTACCGCCGCCGCGGACACAACGAGGGCGACGATCCGTCGATGACCCAGCCGATGATGTACAACCTGATCGAGGCCAAGCGCTCCACCCGCAAGCTGTACACCGAAGCCCTGGTGGGCCGCGGCGACATCACCCAGGACGAGGCCGACCAGGCACTGCGCGACTACCAGGAACGGCTGGAGCGCGTGTTCGCCGAGACGCATGCCGCGCAGACTTCGCCGCTCCCGGTGATCACCAAGGACTCCGCCGCGGTGTCCGATCTGGAACGCCCGATGTCGCAGCAGGCCGAGGAATCCGACAACGTGCCGGCCGGAACAGCCATCTCCGCCGACATGATGGCGAGGATCGGCAAGGCCCATATCGAGGTGCCTGAAAACTTCTCCGTCCATCCGAAGCTGAAGGCACTGCTGGAGCGCCGCGAGCAGATGTCCCGCGAAGGCAACATCGACTGGGGCTTTGGCGAACTCGCAGCCTTCGGCTCGCTGCTGATGGAAGGGGTTCCGGTTCGCTTGGCGGGCCAGGATTCGCGCCGGGGCACCTTCGTGCAGCGCCACGCAGTCTTCCACGACCGCGTCACCGGGGAAGAGTGGGTCCCGCTGAGCCACCTGTCCGACGACCAGGCCAAACTGTGGATCTACGATTCACTGTTGTCCGAGTATGCGGCCATGGGCTTCGAATACGGTTACTCAGTGGAGCGCCCGGACGCGTTGGTGCTCTGGGAGGCGCAGTTCGGCGACTTCGTCAACGGCGCCCAGACGGTGATCGACGAGTTCCTCTCCTCGGCCGAGCAGAAGTGGGGCCAGCGGTCCTCGCTGGTGCTGATGCTGCCGCACGGCTACGAAGGCCAGGGCCCGGACCACTCTTCGGCCCGGATTGAGCGCTTCCTGCAGATGTGTGCCGAGGACAACATGATCGTGGCCAACCCGACCACGCCGTCCTCGCACTTCCACCTGCTGCGCCGCCAGGCCTACAACCGCCCGCGCAAGCCGCTGATCATCTTCACGCCCAAGCAGCTGCTGCGGCTGAAGGCCGCTGCGGCCAAGGTCGAGGACTTCACCACCGGCACGTTCCAGCCGGTTATTGGAGACTCCCAGGACCTGAACGCCAATGAGGTGGACCGCGTGGTGCTGGTCTCCGGCCGGCTCTACTATGACCTGCTGGCTGCCCGGCAGAAGAACTCCGACACCAAGACCGCACTCGTGCGTGTGGAGCAGCTGTACCCGCTGCCGGTCGAGGAGATCAAGGCCGAGCTGGCCAAGTACCCGAACGCGGACATCGTCTGGGCCCAGGACGAACCGGCCAACCAGGGCCCGTGGCCGTTCATGGGCCTGTACCTGCCGGAGGCACTGGACCGTCCGCTGCGTTTGGTCTCCCGCCCGGCGTCGGCGGCTACCTCCACCGGTTCGGCAAAGCGCCATGCCGTGGAGCAGGACGTTCTGGTCAAGAAAACCTTTGAACGCCAGTAAGTAAGATAGTGGGCGGGGTGCCGCAGGGCGCCCCGCCCACTTTCGTTTAAGCACCGCTACCAGCCCCGTCAACCCAGAAAGCTACTCGTGGAGCAACGCAGAATCAGGATTGCCGCAGTGGGTGATCAACTGCTGGCCGGCGTGGGCGACCCGCGCGCCCTCGGCTGGCTGGGCCGAACGCTGGCCCGGACCAACCCGGATCCAGCCACCCTGGAGTCCTTCGTGCTGGCTTCGCCCAATGAGGGAACCGAGGAACTGGCCAGCCGCTGGCTGCAGGAAGCCGGGCGGCGTTTCGATGACGGCTTCGAAAACCGCCTCGTGATCGGGCTGTCCGGCCGCGACCTTGAGCTCGGACTGTCCACGGCCCGCAGCCGGCTGAATCTGGCGAACATCCTGGACGGTGCGGCACAGCTGAGCGTCAAGGTCTTCGTGGTTGGCCCCCCGCCCGGACTGGACGCGGACCGCAACATCCAGTTGGCGGAACTGTCGAATGCCTTCGGCGATGTCACCACACGCCGCAAGCATGTCTTCGTCGATACGTTTACCCCCTTGCTCAACCACGAGCAGTGGCGCACGGACCTGGCCGGCAACGGCGGAACTCCTGGCCAAGCGGGTTACGGGCTGATGGCCTGGCTGGTACTGCACCGCGGGTGGTACCCGTGGCTGGACCTGCCTGAACCGTTTTAGCGACGCCACGACAGGCAGTCCGAGGCACTCTGCAGCCCCGAGGGCGGGTCAGGACAAGGATCCTGCCCCGCCTTTGCTGTCGCTGCCTCCCGCTCCGCTGCCCGCACCTTCCCAGCCGCGACCTCTTGCCGCCCGCTGAGTTGCGATATATCGTGACTCGTATCACGAGATATATCGCGTTTGGAGCGATGTATCGCCAGAGGCAGGACAGTCCCATGAACGACGACGACGACGCTTGGAGCATCGACGGCCCGCGGACCATCGACGTAGACGGTGTCCGCTCGCTGAAGGCCTCCATCGTCAAAGGGCGGCTCGACATCATCGTCCATGACGAGCCGACAGTCCGCGTGGAGGTTTCGGAGGTTATCGGCTCTCCGCTGGAGATGACCCTGCGCAGCGGCACGCTGGAGATCAGCCACAGCAAGGCCGGCGAGGGCCCGCTGGGCTTCCTGACCCGGCACGCCAATCTGACGCTTTCCGGAGTCGGGGAGGAAGCCGTCATCAGCATCGCCATCCCCCGGGCCGTTCCGGTCAAGGCGGCAACCGTCAGTGGTGACGGGCTGGTGTGCGGCGCCACGGCCGGTGCAGAGCTGAGCACCGTGTCCGGCTCCATGATGGCCGACGACACTGCCGGGAAGCTCACCGTCAAAACGGTCAGCGGCGAAGCCATCGTCCGCCATCACAGTGGCGACCTGGTGGCCAAGAGCGTCTCGGGTGAAGTAACAGCTTCAGGCTACCTGGAGCACATCCGTGCCAGTACGGTCAGCGGCGACCTCAGCTTCGATCTGCACGGCACTCCGCAGGACCTGGCAGTCAATTCCGTCTCCGGCGACGTCACCGTGCGCGTGCCGGACGAGTGCGGGGTGGATGTGGCCGCTTCCTCAGCTACCGGCACCATCACGGTGAACGACCAGAAGTTCTTCGGCTTCCCGGAGAAGGTGAAGACCCGGATTGGCCCCGCAGGCCGCGGGCTCATGCTCCGCTCAACCACCGTTTCAGGCACCTTGGCCGTTTTCCATCGCGACAACGCCGGAAGCCAGGTCAACTGATGCCTCCGGTATTCGCTCACGGCGCCTTGCGCCTTTATCTGCTCGCGCTGGTGGCGGAAGGCGACAAGCATGGTTATGACATTATCCGTGCCCTCAGCGACCGGTTCGGCGGCACCTACTCCCCCAGCGCGGGCACGGTCTATCCGAGGCTAGCCAAGCTGGAGGACGAGGGGCTGGTCACCACGGCCTCGGACGGGCGCCGGACGGTGTACAGCATCACCGCTGCCGGACTGCAGGAACTGGCCGCGCGCCGGGACGAGCTGGCCGATGTCGAAGCGGACATCTCGGCGTCGGTGCGGCGGCTCGCGGACGACCTGCGGGAGGAACTGCGCAGTTCCATGAAAGGGTTGCGGGCGGACCTTGCGGCCTCAGCCGAAGCGGCCCGCACCAGCGCCAGGAAGTCCCCGCGGGCAGCAGATGCCGCAGGACACCGCACCGTGAAGGAACTGGAACACCTGCTCAACGACTTCCGCGACGACGTCAGGGTGCAGCTGCGCAGAGGCAGCGCGGCCGGCACCGTGGACGAAGTTGCCGTGCAGACCATCAGGACGGTGCTGGAGCAGGCCCGGGCTTCGATCACCGCGGCCTTGCGCTGACCACTTGACGGGACCTGCCGTTGGTTAGGACGAGCCGCGAGCATATGAAAGACTGGTACGCAGTTCTTTTTTATCCAGCAAAGGAGGCAGCCCATGAGCAAGCGAGCACGCAAGCGCCGTGACCGTAAGCGCGGCGGCGCAAACCACGGCAAGCGCCCCAACACCTAAGCAGTTGGGCAACAGCCTTCGCGGCTGACGCTGCTGAAAGAAGAACCCCCGCACCCATTGGGCCGCGGGGGTTCTTTGCTGTTCCTGCAGGCTGACCCGTCTCCGGGCAGCCCATAGCCGGTGCCGGCTTCCAGACAATGCCGGCTTCCAGACAATGCCGGCTTCCAAAAAGTGCCGGTACAAGACCGTGCCGGTTCTAGACGGTGTCGACTTCCGGAATATGGCTGATCTTGTCCAGAATGCGCTCTTTCAGCGTCTGCGGTGCCGCCTCCTGGCAGGATCGCTTCACCACGGAACGGATCAGGCATTCCAGGTTGTGTTCTTCGGCGCACTCGGGACAGTTATCCAGGTGCGCCTTGATTTCAGCTAGGTCTTCGCGCGAGAGCGCGCCGTCAACGTACTCGTAGATTCGTTGCATCCGGTCGTCTTCGCAGTCGCCCAGTCCATGGCAGTCGCTCATTTGCCGTTCTCCTGTTGTGTCCCCACCGCCGCCGCGGCGCTTTTCTTGTCCTTGGTGCCCGTCATGCCGCGTTCGTGCGCATAGTCCGCGAGCAGCTCGCGCAACAACTTGCGTCCCCGGTGCAGGCGGGACATCACGGTCCCGATGGGGGTGTTCATGATTTCCGATATTTCCTTGTAGGCGAAGCCCTCTACATCCGAGAAGTACACGGCCAGCCGGAATTCCTCCGGGATGGCCTGGAGTGCGTTCTTGACATCTGAGTCCGGCAGGTGGTCCAGCGCCTCGGCTTCCGCGGACCGGAGTCCGGAGGAGGTGTGCGAGGCAGCCTGGAACATCTGCCAGTCCTCTACCTGGTCCGTATTGGACTGTTGCGGTTCGCGCTGCCGCTTCCGGTAGAGGTTGATGTAGGTGTTGGTCAGGATCCGGTACAGCCACGCCTTGAGATTGGTCCCGGGCTTGTACTGGTGGAATGCGGAGAAGGCCTTGGTGTAGGCCTCCTGCACCAGGTCCTCGGCATCGCTGGGATTGCGTGCCATCCGCATTGCGGCCGAATACAGCTGGTCCACATACTGCATGGCGTCGCGTTCAAACCGGGCACGGCGCTGATCGGCAGTTTCCGTCTGGACGTCGACCTCATCCCGCTCCCCGGTTGTGCCGGGTGTGCGGTCCTGGGTGGCGTCCGAATTCTCAGTCGTCATTGGCTCCCAGTCTACGCTGAGCTGCACGAACGCCGGGGCGGACGCTGTGTCCGCAACCGGTCCCGCATGGTCCCGTTCGGCAAGCGCTGTAGCCACAAGTTCTCCCTCCGGTGCGACCCTGTGGGCCGGAGACGATGCACCGGCCTTCCTCTCCTAGCTAACCGTCGTTCCCGCGCTACTATTCCCCGCCGGCCGTGGTAACCGGCCCTGCAAGGTGTGCGGTGCC
This sequence comes from Arthrobacter sp. Dra40, assembly GCF_059091905.1. Taxonomy (NCBI): domain Bacteria; kingdom Bacillati; phylum Actinomycetota; class Actinomycetes; order Micrococcales; family Micrococcaceae; genus Arthrobacter; species Arthrobacter sp. Dra40. Next base: position 20,058 of record NZ_JBNHHB010000055.1, on the reverse strand, counting down.
AACAAAAGTGCCAAACTAGTGTGCAGTGCCACCTTCCCCCGGCGCCGCTGGAGGGAAGGGCGCAGATTCCTTCGACGCACGCTGACAGCCAGGAGGCTTCCATGTCAATCGTCCGCCTTGCCGCCCGCCCGCTGCTGGCCACCAGCTTTGTAGCTACCGGCATCGACCGTCTGCGCCACACCGAGGACACGGCGGCGTCCCTGCGACCGCTCGTTCAGCAAACGGGGTCCGTCCTTCCCGCGACCGGCACGCTCGCCGGGCAGGAGAAGCTGATCGCCCGTGCCCTGGGCGCAGCCCAGGTGGGAGCGGGTGTCCTGCTGGGCATGGGCAAGTTCTCGCGGCTTGCGGCTGCGGTGCTGGCCAGCACCGCTGCCATCCACACTGTGGTGGACTACCGGGCTGCCGATGCCGCGACGGCGGACGCCAGGCGCTCCCGCCGCAACCAGCTGCTGAAGAACCTGTCACTGATCGGGGCCGTCATGTTGGCGGCTGTGGATACCAACGGCCAGCCTGGCCTGGTCTGGCGAGCCGAGCACCTGGCGGCCGATGCCCGCCGCAACGTCCGGTCCCTCAGCAAAGGTGCGCGCCGCAATGCGGGGTCGCTTGGCAAGGACGCCCGGAACCAGTTGAAGAAAGCCGAACGCGCAGTGCGCACAGCCACGGCGGATGTGGTGGGATCCTGAACGCTATGCCCCTCCCTGCCAGCCATTGGCCGGCTCCCTACGCTGAGGCGCCGATTGACGCCACCGTCCAGATTCCTGCCTCCAAGTCCCTCACCAACCGCTATCTGGTGCTCGCGGCAATCGCGGACGGCCGGTCGCGGCTGCGTGCTCCGCTGCATTCACGCGACACCCTGCTGATGGTCGAAGCGCTGCGGTCCTTGGGAGCCGTTATCAGCGAGGCCGAAGGCGACGGCCGGTTCGGCCCCGACCTGTTGGTCGATCCCATCGATCCGGGCCGGCCGCTGGGCAGCGCCGGCGTCGACTGCGGGCTGGCCGGAACGGTCATGCGGTTCGTGCCTCCGCTGGCTGCGCTGTGCAGCGGAACAGTTGAGTTCGACGGCGACCCGGCCGCACGGCGCCGGCCCATGTCTCCTACCATTGACGCACTGCGCCGGTTGGGCTTGGACGTGGACGACGCCGGACACGGCAGCCTGCCGTTCAGCATCACCGGTACCGGCGGCGTGGCCGGAGGCCACCTGGCGATCGACGCCGGCGCTTCCTCGCAGTTTGTCTCCGCCCTCCTGCTGGTGGGTGCCCGTTTCCGCGACGGCCTGCACCTCGAGCACACCGGTGGCCGGGTGCCGAGTCTGGACCACATCACCATGACAGTCCAGCTGCTGCGGGACCTGGGCGTAGCGGTGGACGACTCGACGCCCAACCACTGGGTGGTCTCCCCCGGCCCCATCCGCGCCTTCGACACCAGGATCGAACAGGATCTGTCCAACGCCGGCCCGTTCCTGGCGGCCGCGCTGGCCACCCGCGGCAGGGTCCGGATTCCCAACTGGCCCACTGCCACCACCCAGGTGGGGGATGCCTGGCGGGACATCCTGCCGCAGCTTGGCGCCACGGTCACACTGGACAACGGGACCTTGACGGTCATCGGTGGCGACTCGATCACCGGCGCCGATCTTGCCGATACGAGCGAACTGGCGCCGACCGCGGCAGCGCTGTGCGCACTGGCCGACGGCGAGTCCCGCCTGAGTGGCATTGCGCACCTGCGCGGCCACGAAACCGACCGTTTGGCTGCCTTGGTGGCGGAAATCAACCGCTTGGGCGGCGACGCCGAGGAGACTGACGACGGGCTGCTCATCCGGCCGCGTCCGTTGCACGGCGGACTGTTCCGGTCCTACGAAGACCATCGCATGGCCACCGCTGGCGCCATCATCGGCCTGGCCGTCCGCGGCGTGGAGGTCGAGGACATCGAAACCACGGCGAAGACCATGCCCGAGTTCCCGCAGCTCTGGCAGGACATGTTTGCTGCCGCACCGTCTCCCGCGGCCACCGAGGGCTGACGGTGGCGCGCAGTACCGGAAGCTGGGACGAATCGGATGTGCGCATCCGCCCCAACAAGCGCGGAACCCGTCCGCGCACCAAGGACCGTCCGTCGTACAAGGACGCCGAGCTCGGCCGGATCGTCACCGTGGACCGCGGCCGCTATACCGCCGTCGTTGATGAAGACACTCCCGACGAGCGCATCGTCGTGGCCGCCCGCGCCCGCGAGTTGCGCCGCACGCCGGTGGTGGCAGGAGATTTCGTGGCCCTGGTCGGTGATGTTTCCGGCGAGTCCGACAGCCTCGCCCGGTTGGTGCGGGTAGAGGAACGCCGCACCCTGCTGCGCCGCAGCGCGGATGACACGGATCCGGTCGAACGCGTGGTGGTGGCCAATGCCGACCAACTGGTGATCGTGGTGGCCGCCGCAAACCCCGAACCCCGCACCGGGTTCATCGACCGGGCACTGGTGGCGGCGTACGATGCCGGGATCACCCCGCTGCTGTGCGTCACCAAAGCCGACTTGAAGGATCCTGCCGAGCTGCTGTCCAACTACGAGCATCTGGAGCTGCCGGTTATCGTCAGCCGCACCGCCGCCGTCGACGCTTCAGGGATTGATACGCGCTCCGACGAAGGCCTGTCCGCCCGGCTGGACACCGAGGCCGTGGCCCAGCTGCGCGGTTATCTCGATGGGAAAGTCACCGTCACGCTGGGCCACTCGGGGGTGGGCAAATCCACCATGGTCAATGCGCTCACCGGAGCCCAGCGCGCCACCGGCGGAGTCAACGCCGTCACCGGGCGCGGCCGGCACACCTCGTCGTCGGCCCTGGCACTGAAGGTTTTGGACTCGCCGGCCGGGACCTGGATCATCGACACGCCGGGAATCCGCTCCTTCGGGCTGGCCCATGTGGACCCCGACCGCATCCTCTCCGCCTTCCCGGACTTGGAACCGGGCACGGCGGACTGCCCCCGCGGCTGCAAACACGATGCGGCTGCCGTCGGCTGCGGGGTTGACGCCTACGTGGCGGAAGGCGGGGCCGGCGACGCCGGGCCAGCCAGGCTGGCGTCCCTGCGCCGCCTGCTGGGCGTCGAAGAACGCGCGGAGGCCAAGGAACTCGGCACCGTCTAGGTTCGCCTCCCCCGGCTGCAGGCGCTGCCTCCCGCGCCAGCACTTCACTTACCGATAGGTTGAACCTATGACCCTCGCTCCGCAAAGTTACAACGACGATCTGCGCCTGGCCCACGTGATGGCCGACTCCGTGGACGCGCAGACCATGGCCCGCTTCAAGGCCCTTGACCTGAAGGTGGAGACCAAACCGGATTTGACCCCCGTGACGGATGCGGACCGTGCAGCCGAAGAAGCAATCCGGGGCCAGCTTTCCCGTTCCCGGCCGCGCGACGCCGTGCTCGGCGAAGAATTCGGCAGCAGCGGCCACGGCGCCCGCCGCTGGATCATCGATCCGATTGACGGCACCAAAAACTTTGTCCGGGGCGTCCCGGTCTGGGCCACCCTCATTGCTTTGGTGGACGAGGGGCAGCCGGTCGTCGGCCTGGTCAGCGCGCCGGCGCTGGGCAAACGGTGGTGGGCCGCCAAAGGAACCGGCGCCTACACGGGACGCTCGCTGGCCACCGCGACCCGGCTTCAGGTCTCCGCGGTGGACCGATTGGATGACGCCTCGCTGTCCTACTCCAGCCTCGGCGGTTGGAAGGAACGCGGCAACCTGCACGACTTCCTCGACCTGACCGACTCTGTCTGGCGAACGCGCGCGTTCGGCGATTTCTGGTCGTACTGCCTGGTGGCAGAAGGTGCCGTGGACATCGCCTGCGAACCCGAACTCAATCTGTATGACATGGCTGCACTGGTGCCGATCGTCACCGAAGCCGGCGGGCGGTTCAGCTCGCTGGAAGGCGAAGACGGCCCCTTCGGTGGCAACGCGCTGGCGACCAACGGCCTGCTGCACCAGCAGGCCTTGCACCGATTGAACCCCGAACTGCGCGGACAGCGTCCCGCCGGAACGGCCGGGGCCTCCGACAGCGAGGCAACCGGCCGGATCGAAGCCGGCGGCGAGGGCCGGTAACAGCCCCGCGCACAAGGAGCACCACGTGGCACACAGCGGCCCCCGGATGGACGATGAGCAGCGCCGAGCCTACGCCAACACTTTCCAGCAGGGCGGCGAACACTACGACCGCATCCGTCCGGGCTACCCGGACGACGCCGTCGACTGGCTGCTTCCCGCAGGGGCCAGGACCGCCGCCGACGTGGGAGCCGGCACCGGCAAATACACCGCCGCACTGGCCGCCCGCGGGCTGCAGGTGGTTGCGGTGGACCCCTCGCCGGACATGCTGGCCCAGTTGGAGCGCAACCTGCCCGGCGTGGCCACGGTGGTGGGCAGCGCGGAGGACACAGGCCTCGCCGGCGCCAGCATGGACGTAGTCACCGTGGCCCAGGCGTGGCATTGGACCGATCCCTTGCGGGCCAGCACTGAAGCAGCCCGGATCCTGAAGCCCGGCGGAACCTTGGGGATGGTGTGGAACCAACTGGATACCGGCGTGCCCTGGGTGCACCGGCTGTCGCGCATCATGCATGCCGGCGACGTGCTCAAACCCGATTTCCGCCCCCGGATCGGCCCGGAGTTCAGCGGGCTGGAAGGGCACGTAACCCGCTGGCATGATCCGCTCAGCACTGATGACGTCATGGAACTGGTCAAGACCCGCAGTTATTACCTGCGCGCGAGCGAGGTCACCCGGGCGAAGGTCTTGGCCAATCTCGACTGGTACCTGCACGAACATCTGGGCCACTCCCCCGGATCGCTGGTTGAGCTCCCCTACCTGACCCACAGCTGGCGCGCCCGGACACTTTAGGGACGGCGGCAGCAGGCCCCTGCCGCCACTTGTTCAGGGGGCGTCAATCCTGCATGATTTAGGCATGCCGAAATTTATTTTCAAGGCATGCCTGCTGGCTGTAGCGGTCATGCTGGCGGTGACGGGCTGCACCAAGCCGCCCGGTTCGACTGCGGCACCGCCCGTCGAACGGCCACTGGTGCTGACCACCTTCACCGTACTGGCGGACATGGCCGGCACTATCGGCGGCGGATACGTCGAAGTCGCCTCCATCACCAAGATCGGCGCCGAAATCCACGGCTACCAGCCCACGCCGTCGGACCTGGTCAGGGCCCAGGAGGCCGACCTGATTCTTGACAACGGGCTGGGCCTAGAACGCTGGTTTGAACGGTTCCTGCATGCCGTTCCAGCCCCGCATGTGGTCCTCAGCGAGGGCGTGAAACCGGTGAACATCACCGCCGGGAACTTTGAAGGCAGACCCAACCCCCACGCGTGGATGTCCCCGAAGGCAGCCAAGGTCTATGTGGACAACATCGTGCACGCCTTAAGCCGCTTGGTGCCTGCGCACGCCGAAGATTTCCGCCGCAACGGCGCCGCCTACAAGCGGGAACTGGACGTGTTGATGGCCGACCTCCGGTCAGCCTTCGCCGATACAGCGGCCGTTCCGGCCCTGGTCACTTGCGAGGGTGCCTTTTCGTATCTGGCCCGTGACGCCGGACTGCGCGAGGCCTATCTCTGGCCGGTGAATTCCGATGCCGAAGGTACGCCGCGGCAAATCCAGAAAGTCATTCGAGAAGTCGCCGAACACCACATCCCGTCGGTGTTCTGTGAATCGACAGTCAACCCGAAGTCGATGCAGCAGGTTGCCGAAGCCACCGGCGCCCGGCTCGTCACGCCGCTGTATGTGGACTCGCTCTCTGGACCGAACGGCCCCGTGCCCACCCATCTGGAGCTGATCCGGCACGACATCTCCCTGATCAAGGAAGGACTGGCCTCGTGAACATCCCCGTCCTCCCCGCCGGTGCCGCCGCCATCTCGGTGGCCGCCCTCAGCGTGTCCTACAACGACGTCGTTGCCCTCGAGGACGTCTCTGTCACCGTGGCACCCGGGACCATCTGCGGGCTGATCGGCGTCAACGGCTCCGGCAAGTCCACGTTGTTCAAGTCACTGATGGGGCTGGCCCACCCGGCGTCCGGCCGGGTGGGACTGTTTGGGCATTCCCCCCGCCAGGCAAGGAAGCTGAACCTGGTCAGCTACGTGCCGCAGTCCGAAGACGTCGATTGGACCTTTCCGGTGTCGGTGCGGGACGTGGTGACCATGGGCCGTTACGGCAGGCTGGGGCCCATGCGGCGCCCGCGTCGCGAGGACCGCGAAGCAGTACACGCGGCCCTGGAGCGCACCGGTCTTGCCCAACTGCAGCACCGGCAGATTGGCGAACTCTCCGGAGGACAGCGCAAACGCGCCTTCGTGGCCCGCGGCATTGCCCAGGACGCCGGCCTGCTCCTGCTTGATGAGCCATTCGCCGGAGTGGACAAAGCTTCTGAAGCGGTCCTGATCGCCCTGCTGAAAGAACTGCGCGACGAGGGCAAGACCATCCTGATCTCCACCCACGATCTGGCCGGCATCCCGCAGTTGTGCGACGAGGCGATACTTCTGCACCGGAAGGTCCTGGCGCATGGCCGCCCGGCCGAGGTCTTGACCAACGACAACCTGGCCGTGGCCTTCGGCTCCGCGCTTGCCGGCCTCCCGGAAGGAACCCGCCGTGGACGTGCTTAACTGGCTGCTTGAACCGCTGCAGTACGGGTTCCTCACCCGTGCCCTGGTGGTGACGCTCGCCGCCTCAATCGTGTCCGCCGTGTTGTCCTGCTGGCTGATCTTGATGGGCTGGTCGCTGATGGGTGATGCGGTGTCCCACGCCGTGCTGCCCGGCGTGGCGCTGGCGTACATCATCGGTGTGCCGTTCTCGATCGGCGCTTTCGTCTTCGGCGCAGCCGCGGTCGCGCTGATCGGCGGCGTGCGCGGCTCCACGCGCCTGAAGGGCGATACGGTAATCGGCGTGGTTTTCACGGCGTTCTTCGCCGCCGGCCTGGCGATCATCTCCAAGACACCGAGCCAGACCGACTTGCAGCACATCCTGTTCGGCAATGTTCTGGGGGTCAGCGACGGGGAACTGCTGCAGGTGCTCGTCCTCGGGGCGGTGACGCTGTGCGTGCTGCTGTTCAAGCGCCGCGACCTCACGCTGTTCGCCTTCGACCGCATCCACGCCCATGCCATCGGGCTCAACACGCGCTGGCTGTCGGTGCTGCTGCTGGGGCTGCTGGCGCTGACCGTCGTCGTCGGCCTGCAGGCAGTGGGCATCGTGCTGGTGGTCGCCATGTTGATCACCCCGGGAGCCACCGCTTTCCTGCTGACCCGGCGCTTTGACGCCATGCTGGCCATCGCAGCCTCGGTCACCGCCGCGGCCTCGGTCGCCGGCATTTACGCCAGCTACTACCTGGACGTCGCGACCGGGGCGGCGGTGGTCCTGGCGCAGGCCCTGGTCTTCCTCGTGGTCTATCTGTCCGCGCCGCGGACCGGGGTAATCTGGCAGTTGGCGCGGCGCAGATCCGCTGGGCAGCGGTCGGCCGTGCAATCCGGAACCCGCGCCGCAGAACCGTAAGCCTGCCCCTTGAAAGACGTTCGACGAGGAGTGAGACGCATGCCCCCGGCCAGGAAAACCGCCCTCAGCAGCGGCTCGTCCAGCGTGCAGGACTACGTCAAAGTCATCTATGCGTTCACCGAGTGGCAGGACAAGCCCATCACGTCCTCGCAGTTGGCTGCCCGGCTCGGAGTGGCCAACTCGTCAGTTTCCGAGATGGTGCGCAAGCTGGTAGAGCTGCAACTGGTGGACCACCGGCCGTACAGCGCCATTGAGCTGACCGGCGCCGGCCGCCGGTTGGCCCTGACCATGGTCCGACGGCACCGGGTTCTGGAGACTTTCCTGGTCCAGGAACTGGGCTATGCCTGGGATGAAGTCCACGACGAAGCGGAGCTGCTGGAACATACCGTCTCCGACATGTTCACTGACCGCATGGCGGCAAAGCTAGGCAACCCGCAGCGCGATCCGCACGGCGACCCGATCCCGGCGGCGGACGGCACCGTCGACGTCCCCAGCGCCCTGCAGCTGGAGGAACTCGACGGCGGCCACACCGGCCGCATCACCCGCATCAGCGACGCCGACGGCGACCTGCTGCGCTTCTTCAGTGCCGAGCAGATCGGGCTCGATGACCGGGTGGAAGTGGTAGGCCGGCGCCCCTTCGGCGGTGCCTTGGTGGTCCGTTTCGGTCCCGCCGGGTCCGCCCGGGAGCTGGATCTGGGCGACCAGGCTGCCGCGGCCCTGTGGGTGCACAGTGATCCGCATCCCGGCTGCCGGCTCGCTTCGTGAGTACGACGCCGCGTGCGCGGCTTCGCATCGGGTCAGCGCCTTCCTCGGTGCCCGGATGGGGCGCCTGGGCGGCCGTCGCCGTCGGCGGTTTCGCCGGTACCGAAGCGCGTTACCTGCTGGGCCTCGCTCTCCCCGATAACGGTGCCATCCCGTGGACCACACTGTCCATCAACGTGGCCGGAAGCCTGCTGCTGGGCTTGCTGACGGCGTTGTGGACAGAACGTCCCGGCACGGCCTTCTGGCTCCGGGCAGCGCTGGGACCGGGACTGCTGGCGTCTTTCACCACCTTTTCAGCGGTGGCGTTCGCCGTCGACCAGCTGGCCGCCCAAGGACGTCACGGTGCCTGGCTGCTGTACGTGGGCCTGTCCCTGGCGGCGGGTTTGGCGGCTGCGGTCGTTGGCCTGTACGCAGGCCGGGGACTGGGCCGCCGGATCCAGCGGATGGGCGGACCATGACCGCGCTGCTGGTCGGGGTACTCGGTGGTGCCGGAGCCCTGTTGCGCTTCGCCGTCGACACCTGGCTTGCCCGCCGGCAGGCAGCCCGCAGCCGGCCGGAACAACATTGGCCCTGGGCAACCTTGCTGGTCAACGTCGCCGGATCGTTCATTCTTGGACTCGCCGCCGGCGGAGTGCTGGGTTCGGAGCATGGCATGGCGGAGCCATGGCGCGTGGCCCTGGCCAGCGGACTGGCGGGCGGACTGACCACCTTCAGTTCCTTCACGGTTGCCACGGTTAAGCTGTGGGCGGAGCGCCGGCCGCTTGCCGCCGTCGTCAATCTTGCGGCCAATTTGCTGCTGGGCACCGGTGCCGCGGCGCTGGGGCTGGCGGCCGCGCTCTGACACCAGGTCCGGTCGCCGCCGCCGCACAGCGTGGCCCGTGGTTGGCCGGCTATGGACTCCACAAGCCTGCTGATCAGTTAGGCTCGAAATGTCCGAGCATTGGCAAAATGAAAGGTGTTCCGTGGCCACTCTGGGAATTGAGGAAGAGTACCTGCTGTTGGATCCGGTCACCGGCTTACCCGCCCCGGTGGCGGATACGGTCGCCGAGAACCTTAAAGGCTCAGTTCAAGTGGCCAGGGATGAAATCCAGCGGGAACTGCTCACTTGCCAGATCGAAACTGCCACCGCGGTCTGCTCCACGCTCACCGAGGCCGAGGAGTCACTGCTCAACTTCCGCCGCGAGCTGGATGCCGCCGCCCGGAAGACCGGCGTTCGGGCCGCGGCTACCGGCACTGCGCCGCGGATCCAGGACGACTATCCGGAGGTGACGGACAACCAGCGTTACCACCAGCTCAAGGCCAGCGCTAAGGGCATCGTGGCCGACCAGTTCGTCAACGGCCAGCACGTGCATGTCTCCGTCCCGGACAAGGAAGCCGGGGTGCAGGCGTTGAACCGCATCAGGCCGTGGCTGCCGGCGGTAGTGGCGTTGGGTGCCAACTCGCCCTACTGGCTGGACCGCGATAGTGGATTCGACAGCTGGCGCATTGTCCATTACCGCCGCTGGCCGATCCAGGGCTGCGCGCCGGTCTTCCGTGATGCGGCAGACTACGAGCGCCGTATCCAGCGCCTGGTGGACTCCGGCGTGATCATCGACCGGGGCGTCATCACGTGGCTGGCCCGGCTATCCGACCGCTACCCCACACTGGAAGTCCGTGCTGCCGATGTGCAGCTCGAAGCCCAGGACTCCGTGCTGATCGCGGCAGTGGTCCGGGGCCTTATCTCCACGGTGCTGACCGATGAAGCAGCCTCGCGGTCCTTCATTCAGCCTGATCCGGAGCTATTGGATGCTGCCGTCTGGCAGGCGGGACGGCAGGGCCTGTCCGACCGGCTGGTGGACCCCGAGTCCGGTGTGCTGCTGCCGGCGCAGGACGTGGTGCGCATGCTGCTGCGCTACATCCGGCCCGCACTGGAGGAAGAAGGCGACTCGGCGTGGGTGGATGCCAGCATTGAACGGCTCTTTGCCACGGGAACAGGTGCCGAGCGGCAGCGCAGAGCCATGGAATCCGGCGGGCTCCCGGCGCTGATGGACCTGTATGCCTCGTCCCTGACCGCAGAGCCCTAGTCTGCGGGCGCCAGAGCACCAGGCACCCGGCGGCCGGCCGCTCGCCGGCCGCCGCCGGTTACATGAGCAGGGGCGCCATGAGGTTCATGATCTTGGCCGAAGGCTGCACCCCGAATTCCTTCCAAAGCCGGGACTTGAAGACCTCGAACGCCCGCAATGCCTGGGCATAGTTGCCATCGGCTATGTGCGTCTCCAGCAACAGCCGCTGGGCGCTTTCGCGCAGCGGCTCCAGGGCAATGGCGTAGCCCGCAGCGTCCGTAGCCTGGCCGGTTTCGCCGCGCTCTAGATACTGGCTGGCGAGCCGTTCCAGCGCCGTCAGCCTCAGCAGCCTCCACCGCTCCTGCTCGGCCATAACCCAGTCCTCGTACCACCCCGGCAGCAGCTCGGCCGTATGCAGCAGGTCCAGCATGGCCGGACGCAGGCGGACCCCGCGGTCCCCGTCAAGAGCGGCCAGTCGACGGCGGACTTCATGGACGTCCACCACCACGTCCGGAGCGAGTGCCAGCGGGTCCCTGCTCTCCACCAGCAAGCCAGGCAGCTGGTGGGAGATCATCCAAATCGTTGCCCGCAGGCTACCCGCTGCTTGCTGCTCCGAGCTGTCCGGCCAGAGCAGCCCGGCCAGGAAAGCACGCGGCTCACTGCCGTACAGGGCCAGGACGGCAATCAGGCGCTGCTGCCGGATGGTTACTTTGACAGGCGCTTTTCCATGCCGGAGCTGCCACCCCCCGAGTAATTGAACTTCCCACATACGTTCTGTTGCATTCACTTCGTTGCCCCCCAAAAGGCATTGAGCGGCCCCCAAGACCACGGCCGAAACATCCCCTAGTTCAGCTTCCCATCCTGTCCAGCGTTGTCAACGCAGCTAAATGATTCATCCGAAACAAACCTGACCGGTAACACTCGAATAACGAAGCGGTGACGACAGTCCGGGTGAACTGTACTGGACGAATACATGACGAACAGGGGGGTTCCGTGTATAGCGAAGGTACCGCGTCAGCCGCTCCCTCCGGGATGCATCTTCCCGCCCACCTCCCATCCCGCTCCGGGAACGCCGCTGGTGTCAGCCCAGCGGCATTGACCACGGGAGTCCTTGACGGCGCGGGCAGCGCGCCCTCGCTCATCGTGCAGAAATTCGGCGGCTCTTCCCTATCCGACGCCGGGGCCATCCGGCGGGTCGCCGGGCGGATCATGGAGACGTACCGGTCGGGTCACGAAGTGGTCGTCGTTGTTTCCGCGATGGGCGACACCACCGATGAACTTCTGGATCTGGCCGCCCAGGTTTCGGACCTGCCGGCGGCCCGCGAACTGGACCTCCTGCTCACGAACGGAGAGCAGATTTCCGCGGACCTGCTGGCCATCGCGCTGTCCGATCTCGGTGGGTTCCCGCGGACCTTCACGGGGGGCAAAACGGGCCTGATCACAGATGACATCCATGGCAAAGCCCGTATCGTCGACGTCAACGCACGGCGGATCCGGGCTGCGCTCAAGCGTGGCGAAATACCTATCGTCGCAGGGTTCCAGGGGAAGAGCCGGGGAACCAAGGAAATCACGACGCTCGGGCGAGGCGGCTCGGACATCACCGCCATCGCTCTGGCCGCCGCTTTGGAGGCGAGAGTATGCGAAATCTACACCGACGTTGACGGTGTTTACACCGCGGACCCACGCGTGGTTCCCTCGGCCCGAAAGATCGACACGATTTCCAGCGAATGCATGCTTGAGCTCGCGGCATGCGGGGCAAAAGTCCTACAGGTGCGCTGTGTCGAATACGCGCGCCGGTTTGGAGTCACCCTGCACGTTAGGTCGTCGTTCACCCGTGGCGAAGGCACCATGGTGGTGCCGGGCCCTGCGAATGATTCGTCCCGGTTACCGGGACATTCCCTGGAGACTCCGGTTGTCTCCAGCGTTGCCGCGGAGCGGTCCTGGGCAAAAATCACGGTCACCGGCGTTCCTGATACGCAGAGGGCAGCCGCCGCTTTGTGCGCGATCATGGCGGAGACCGGCGCCTACACTGACTTCATCGCCCAGAAGGTCTCCGCGGCGCGCGCAGGCTGCAGCGATATCGCCTTCACGGTGCCCCGCGAGTGCGGACTCTCTGTCCCCGCCGCCCTCGAGGGCGAAAGGAACAGAATCGGCTTCCATTCCCTGCACTACGACGACGGCATTGGGCTGATCTCTCTGATGGGCTTCGGCCTGCGGATGGAAGCCGATGTCTATTACCGGTTCTTTAGGATTCTGGCCGATGCCGGAGTCAACATCGAACTGATATCGACGTCGCAGTTCCGCATTTGCATCGCGACCCGGGCCAGCTTGCTCGACGACGCGCTGGCGGCGGTACGGCAGGCCTTCGGGTGGTCCGACGGCACGGAGCAGGCGTCGGCCGGCGAGCCGGCGCTGGACGACGACGAAGCGGCACCGGACAGCCAGCCGGAGCATTCATTGCCCATAACTGTCCAGTAACGTGCGCGTAACACCGGACGTCGTCCAATGTCGTTTAGGGGCCCGGCGGTGAGCGAATTCTTCGCCTCTGCTATCACTGGGCCCTTTTGTCGCTCTCAGACTAGGAGGACTGCCGTGGCAGCCTTTTCGGACTTACTCGGGTTCACCGCCCCACAACTGGTCGGACCGGTGCCCGGCCCGGGGTCGGCTGAACTGCTGGCCCGCCAGGCAGACCGGGAATCCAATGCGCGGACCTATCCCCGCCACCTTCCAATTGCCATCGAGGAAGGGCACGGCAGCTTTGTCCGCGACGTCGATGGCAACGTCTTCATCGACTTCCTCGCCGGTGCCGGAGTCCTCACGCTCGGCCACAACCACCCCGAGCTCGTCCAGGCGGCCGCGGATCAGCTGGGAAAATTCACGCATGGTCTGGACTTCCCTACCCCGGCCAAGGAGGCGTTCATCGACGCGCAGCTGTCAATGCTGCCCGCCGGGATGCGGGAACGAGTGAAGATCCACTTCTGCGGCCCGACCGGAGCGAATGCCGTGGATGCGGCGATCAAGCTGTGCAAGACCGCCACGGGCCGCGGCGAGATCATCTCCTTCCAGGGCGGCTTCCACGGCAGCAGCGCCGCTCCGATGGCCCTGACAGGACTGGTCGAGCAAAAGTCGCCCGTTGCCAATGGTGTGCCCGGCGTGCACTTTTTCCCGTATTCGTACTGCAGCCGGTGTCCCCTGGGTTTGGGGCCCGAGACGTGCTCTACCAACTGCGCCACCTATCTGGAGAATTCGCTCAAGGACGATCTCGGCGGAATCCCGCTCCCGGCCGCTGTGATCGTCGAGATGGTGCAGGGCGAGGGCGGGGTGATCCCGGCGGACCGCGAATTCATGCAGCGGATCCGTGCACTGACCCGGGAGCTGGGCATCCCGCTGATCGCCGACGAGGTCCAGACCGGATGCGGGCGCACGGGAACGTGGTTCGCGTTCGAGCAGTACGACATCGAGCCGGATGTCATCATCGCTTCCAAGGCGCTCAGCGGAATCGGCACGCCCATCGCCATCATCATTTACAACAAGGCGCTGGACACCTGGGAACCCGGCGCCCACACCGGCACGTTTCGGGGAAACCAGCTTGCTTTCGCCGCCGGGGCCAATGCCGTGCGGATCGTGCGCCGGGACGGCATCCTTGAAAACGTCGAAGAACGCGGAACCCAGGTAAAGGAGTTGCTGGATCCGCTCCGGAAGCTTCCGTGGGTCCACGAAGTGCGGGGCCGGGGCCTCATGTGGGGAATTGAGCTCAAGGATCCTCAGACTGGACGTCCTTCCGGGGCGTTGGCGCAGGCCGTCCAGGCTGCGGTGCTGCAGAAAGGCCTCATCCTGGAGACGGGCGGCCGCAACGGCAGCGTCGTCCGGTTGCTGCCGCCGCTGAATATCACAGCGGAGGTCGTCGCCACCGCCTGCGCGATCCTGGTCGAGGCTGTCCGGCAGCAGTACCCGCAGCAACAGGAAGCAGCATGAGCGCTCCGGCAGGCCGCAGAGCCCGGCACCGCTTGCCAGAGACAGATCACACGCAGGAACACACTGGGCCGGCTGGGGCCACCAGCACCATCCTGGCCGGTGCCCCTGGCAACGGAACCGTACGCTGGCGTCCAGGGGACCGGTTGGAACGGCTTTTCGAGGACCGCTGCGACGAGTTGCGCCGCTCCGGCGAGTGGGGACGGCTCGCCGTCGACAGCAGGGGGCAGTCGCTCAGTTACGACCAGCTCGACGCCAGGGCGAACCAGCTTGCGCGGTACCTGATCTCGCGCGGCGCCCGACCGGGCGACCGGGTTGCACTGCTCTTCGACCAGCCCGTTCGGTCTTACACCGCCATGCTGGCAGTTTTGAAAGCCGGTGCCGCATTTGTTCCCCTGGACGCGGGTTACCCCTCCGACCGTCTCGCATACATCGCCGAGGATGCGGATGCGAGCCTCATCCTGTCGCTGTCCCACCTGCGGGACCGGATACCCGAAACGGCCGCGACCATCATCTGCCTCGATGAGGAGGAGCCGATGGTGGCCGCGCAGGATTCCTCGCGCTTGCCCAGAACCGAGGAGACCGGCCCCGTCGGCGAACTTGCCTACATCATTTACACCTCAGGCTCGACCGGACGCCCCAAGGGTGTGGCCGTCGAGCACCCGAGCATCTGTAACTTCGTGCTCGTGGCAGCCGAAGTCTACGGCTACCAGCCAACAGACCGCGTCTACCAGGGCATGACGATCGCTTTCGACTTTTCCGTGGAGGAGACCTGGGTTCCATGGATGGTGGGTGCAACACTGGTGCCCAAACCCGGTGGTACAAGCCTGCTTGGCATGGAACTGGGCCAGTTCCTCCGGGACCAAAGGGTGAGCGCCATGTGCTGCGTTCCGACGCTGCTGGCCACGCTCGACGAGGACCTGCCCGACCTGCGGTTTCTGCTGGTTTCCGGTGAGGCCTGTCCGCGTGACCTCATCATCCGATGGCATCGGCCGGGCCGCAGGTTCCTGAACGTCTACGGCCCGACGGAGGCAACCGTCACTGCGACGTGGGATGCGGTCCACCCGGACAAAGCGGTGACCCTGGGCAGTCCGCTGCCAACATACTCTGCGGTGATCCTCGATCCGGATGAACCGCGTGCGTTGCCACCGGGGGAACTGGGTGAAATCGGGATAGCCGGGGTCGGGCTGGCCCGTGGGTACGTTAACCGGGACGACCTCACCGAGCGCGCCTTCATCCCCGACTTCCTCGGCATCGAAAACAATCCGTCGGGCCGGATCTACCGCTCGGGAGACCTAGGACGGTTCAGCGAAAGCGGAACCATCGAGTACCACGGCCGGATCGACACCCAGGTCAAGATCCGCGGCTACCGCATTGAACTCTCCGAAATCGAGTCCGTGCTGCTACAGGTGCCTGGCATCGCCCAAGCGGTCGTTAACACCTTCGAGCCAGCCCCGGGAATCGTGGAACTGGTTGCCTACTACACACTGCGCCAGGACACCCTGGCAATCGACGAGGCCGGCATTGCAGGGAAACTGAGCGAGACGCTGCCCGGCTACATGGTGCCGGCCTACCTCGAACACTGCGCCGAAATACCGGTCATGCCCAGCGGGAAGGCCGACCGGAAGAAGCTGCCGCTGCCCAGCAAACCGCGGCTCACCGGCAATACCCACGGGTACAGCGCACCAGCGACCGAAGTGGAGGAGATACTGGCCGGCTGTCTTGCCGAAGTGTTGGGACTGGAGAAAGCCTCCGCCACGGCCCACTTCTTCAACGATCTCGGAGCGAATTCGTTGCTCATGGCCGGCTTTTCAGCCGCCGTCCGCCGCCAGGGCTCCCTGCCGCCGGTGGCGATGCAGGATATCTACCAGCACCCGACCGTACGCCAGCTTGCCGCCGTCCTCGCCACTGCACAGGCTGCCGCTGAAATGTCGGGCCCTGCCGCGGACGAAGCGGCGCCGGTCCCGCGGTCCGTGCCGAGCACACTCAGTCACATCTTGTGCGGCGTAGCGCAACTGATCATCTTCCTGGGCTACACGACCTACGCAACCTCTCTGCTGGTCATATCCTTCGTGTGGGTTTCCGAAGGGACAACGTTCATTGATATGTGGCTGCGGTCCGCCGGACTCGGTGCCGCCACGTTCCTGGTACTGTCCATCACCCCGATTCTTGTGAAGTGGATTCTTATCGGGCACTGGAAGCGTCAGGAGATCCCGCTGTGGAGCTGGACCTACATCCGGTTTTGGGTCGTCAAGACACTCAACCGGAGCAATCCGCTCGTCCTGTTCGTCGGCTCGCCTCTTTATGTGCTCTACCTCCGGGCGCTTGGGGCCAAAATCGGCAAGGGTGTCGCCATTTTTTCCCGCATGGTTCCGGTATGCACCGATCTGGTCACCATCGGCGACGGCACTGTCATTCACAAGAATTCATTCTTCCTTGGCTACCGCGCCCGCAGCGGGGTCATCGAGACGGGCACGGTGACCTTGGGCCGCGATGTCCTTGTATCGCAGAAAACAACGCTGGACATCGACACGTCCATGGGCGACCGCGCTCAGCTGGGCCATGCGTCCTCGCTCCAGACGGGCCAGGCGATTCCGGACGGACAGCACTGGCATGGCTCGCCCGCGATCCCCACGGACGCGAACTACCTTAGGGTTCCACCGATGCGCTGCAGCACCCGGCGGAGGGTCATCTTCACCCTGCTGCAGTTGTTCAACCGGTTTTTCCTGGTCATGCCGGTCGGAGTCGTCGCCTTGGCAGGGCTGCTCCCGCCCTACCTGGATTTCGGGCATCTGAAAATGGACAATCCGTTCTTCTATCTCGATACCCTGCTCATCACCCTCACCGTGTTCCTCGCGTCCTTCTTCGGTGGCCTCATTGCGGTCCTTACCCTCCCCCGGCTCCTGAACCTCGCTCTGAGGCCGGACAAGGTCTACCCGCTTTACGGCGTGCATTTCATGCTTCAGCGGATGGTTGCGGCGATGACGAACGTCAAACTGTACAAGGATGTCTTCGGCGACAGTTCGTACATCGTGCCCTACCTCAAGGCGCTGGGCTATGCCCTGGGCCGGAAGGTCGAGCAGACCGGGTCCAACTTCGGTCCCGAGGTGGCTCATGATTCGCCCTACCTGAACACCATCGGATACGGGACCATGGTTTCCGATGGCCTGAACATGATGAACGCTGACTACTCCAGCACGTCATTCCGGCTTTCGCAGGTCAGGATCGCGGGCCGAAACTTCCTGGGAAACGACCTCACCTTCCCCATTGAGGCACGGGTTGGCGAGAACGTTTTGCTGGCAACAAAGGTGATGATCCCGATCGACGGACCCCTCCGGGAAAACACGGGCTTACTGGGATCCCCGCCTTTCGAGATTCCGCGGTCCGTCCAGCGGGACAGCCGGTTCGATGAACTGAAGATCGAAGAGGCGAAGAACCGGCGCCTGCCAGCCAAAAACCGGCACAACATCACGAGCATGGGAATCTTCCTCGGTGTTCGCTGGTTCCTGTTCTTCTCCGGAACGCTGATCGCCGCGGCGACGGTGACGATCTATGACGACTTCGGCGTGCTGGCGATCGCCATGGGCACGTTGGGCCTGGTGATATACCGTGTCCTGCTCGCTGTGCTGATCGAGCGCTCCATGTTGGGATTCCGAAGACTGAAACCGCAGTACTGCTCCATCTACGACCCGTACTTCTGGCTCCATGAACGTCTCTGGAAGATGCTCGCCACTCCGCCCTTCAACGGCACGCCATTCAAATCAATGGTCTGGAGGATGCTCGGCGTCAAGGTGGGCAAACGCCTGTACGACGCCGGCTGCAATATCCCGGAGAAGACTCTTGTGTCAATCGGCGACGACTGCGCCCTCAACGAAGGCACAGCTCTGCAAGGCCACTCGATGGAAGACGGTACGTTCAAGTCGGACTACATCACGGTGGGGAACCGGTGTTCGTTCAGCGTCGAGTCCTTCGTGAATTACGGCGCGATGGTGGGCGATGGCGTCGTACTCGAGGCCGACTCGTTGCTCATGAAAGGAGAGGACGTGCCGGAGAACGCCATATATGCCGGCAACCCCGCCCGGGACGCGACGGGCACCGGTAGACGTCGGCGGTTGACCAGGGCATCGCAAGAATGACGGCAGGAGCCGCTGTGCGTGCCGGACTTGGCCGGCCACCCGAGGGTGGACCACTGCGCGCCCGGCGATTGGCACACCGTGACGTTGGAGCAAGCCCCTGGTGGGCGGCTGTGTGACAACACTCCCGCGACGACCAACCACGGCTTCGGACACCTATGGACACCTGTCTATACGGGCGACGGCGATGATGCTCGCTGCCATCGTTCTGCTGGCAGCCTGTTCCGCTCCCCCGTCCCTGAATTTGGGCAGCAGCCCCGATACCAGAGCCTTTCGCGATTCCGTTTCCGCCCGGAACGTCATGGTCCATCTGCAGGCCCTGCAGACAATCGCCGATGCCAACAACGGTAACCGCGCAGCCGGCACCCCCGGCTATGAGGAATCCGCCGCCTACGTCGAGGAGCAACTGCGGGCTGCCGGCTACCATCCGGTTCGGCAGAGATTCTCCTACGAGGCATCCACGGATGACAGCGACAGGGAAACCTTCAATATCCTGGCGGATACCGGCGGGCGAACGGACCGCACCATCGTCGTCGGGGCCCACCTCGACTCGGTGACGGAGGGCCCCGGCATCAATGACAACGGCAGCGGCGTAGCGGCCATCCTCGAAGCCGCCATCCGTCTGGCGAAAACGGGAATAACGCCGATGAACCGGGTGCGGTTTGCGTTTTGGGGCGGCGAGGAAGAAGGCCTGCTGGGCTCGGCCTACTACGTGGAACAGCTCTCATCGACTGAAGTCGAAGAGCATGCCGCCAGTCTCACCTTCGACATGGTCGGCTCGCCCAACGCCGCAAACTTCGTGTACGACGGTGACGGCTCGGCGTTCGCTGAGGCGGGCCCGGACGGTTCAGCACAAATCGAGGACGTCTTCCTGAACTACTTTGCGGCAGAGGGCCTTGATGCCGGGCCCACCCGGTTCGACGGCGGGTCCGACTACGCGGCGTTTATGGAACAGGGCATCCCTGTCGGCGGGCTGTTCACAGGAGACGTCGGCCTCAAGTCACCCGAGGAAGCTTCCGTGTACGGGGGCATGACGAGGAAAGCATATGACCCGTGCTATCACTCCAGTTGCGACACGGTAGGAAACGTCGACGAGGACGTCCTCGCGGTGATGTCGGACGCCATTGCACATGCCACGCAGACGCTCGCGCAGGCGGATTCCGCCCAGGCGCTGCCGCACGCCCCGGGCGCCGGCACCCGCACAGGGCACTAAGTTGCAGCCGTTGGCATCCCGGTCCATGGTGGTAGGTGATGATTACCAGACGCGAGGCAGCCCAGTTGCTCGATATTCCCTTGGAGATGGCGAAACGCCACGGCATCCCGTCCCGCCTCTCCAAGGAGGAGCTTGCCGCGATGGAGGCCAGCCCACCGGCTTGGCTGGCCCAGTCGCGGGCCAACCGCAGCGGCAAAAGGCCGGTCTGGACCACGCTGGTCTGCACCATTTGCGGCTTCAGTGAGTCAGCCCGGCCGAAGAAATGGTGGCCGGAATTCACCTTTGTGTACTGCCGGCACCATGATGCCGCGGAACTGCCGGAGCTGCCGGCAGGCTGGGTCCGCAGCGAGTATGACGGCGTCGGCACCCGGTTCACCGGGACCGTCGACGTGGTGCTTCCCGAATCGTGACGGTGCAAAGGGGCGGCCTCCCCCCATGGGGAGGC